>DAINRW010000457.1:0-1001 GCA_036741615.1 Nitrososphaera sp. | reverse complement strand
TCAGCATCTTGGTCTATGTCTTGGTTAAGGGTGCCTCCACCTGATATTACTCCCTGCTGCTGTGCATTTTGGTCGATAGTCTGTTGAATAGCCGCAGAATTGGTTGTATTTGCATTCAATATTTGAGTGGCACTTTGTTGGATCACCTGGTTCACAGTGTTGTTATTTCCAGTGACATATGCAATTTGGTATGCGTTTTGTGTTATCTCCTGGTGGATGTTAACAATGTTGTTAAGATTGATGACTTGGTTATTTATTACTTGGACGAAATTGTTTACTGTGTTCTGAATTGTTGTCTTGGTGCGGATGTCTATATTGATGTCGTCTTCGTTGCCTTCATTTTCATCTGCACAGATAACGCCTATTGAAGCAACCCCTGCGTTATTGGTGTCAGTATTCTTGACAACTGTTAGCCATGTCATGGTATCGTCAGGGAATGCTATTGGGAATGATTGATATGCAATAAAGTCCGGTGTCTCGAACATATACATCGAGGATACTGCAAATTCATCTTCAAGACAGTCGGCGAATAACACCTTTACATCGTCGGGCTGTAGTGTAGTCACAGCTCCCCACCGAGGTGTGAATTCTATCCCGTTGACATCTCTATCTGATTCGCTCAGGTTTTCTGTTGCTGCATCTTGAGTATCTAAAACCTCTTGTTCTTCTTCTGTTACTGTGGTTGCTGCTGTCTGTTGAACTGTTGTTAATGATCCTGCAAACAAGAAGGTCGCAATAACCAGCGCTGACAGTACTGATCCAGATCTTGCCAATGATGATGATGATGGTAGTTTATCAAATGTCATTTGTTCCTTGTCCCTCCTTTCTGACTTATTAGCTGTTGCTGATGCGGTGTGCCTGATGTCATTGAGTTGTAGGTATTTTCCGTGAATTCTTTTGCTGTCGATATCAAAGATGCCACATTCATTACGGCTCCTGTTGATACCGTCGCCGGCATGGCGATCGTATATGGTAACATAACACGAGTGACTTGTGCTCGT
>DAINRW010000456.1:0-1007 GCA_036741615.1 Nitrososphaera sp. | reverse complement strand
TTGGGTTTGCTATAGGGTTTTTAGCGTTCTTAGCGTCGCCAACTGTTGCACAGGCATTATCCACCATTCTACATGTAGATGCAAGCATTGTCTTTGCTCTGGTAAGCGGAGTGGCAGGTGCAGCCATTAGCACAAGTGTGATAACCTTGTGGGCGAGAAGACCGTAAACCTTCTTCACTCTTTTTTCTTTTCTTTTACTACCCCTTTTCTATATCCATGCGTGAACTTTGAGTCATACACTTTTGAATATTCGTATTTTGATGGAGCAATGGCTTCGCCCACAATTATTAGTGCAGTTTTGATTATCTTGGCTTCCTTCGTTTTCTTAGCAATATCTCCAAGAGTCCCTTTGATTATTTTTTCATCTTCCCATGTCGCTCGATAGACTACCGCGGCTGGAGTTTTCTCTGTATATACTCCGCCCCTTAGTATCTCATTTACTACATCCTCTATTAAGTGCACACTCAAATAGAATGCCATTGTTGCGCCATGTTTAGCAAGCTCGGCTATTGATTCGCGTTGAGGAACTGGCGTGCGAAGTTCTGCTCTTGTTATTATCAAAGTCTGTGTTACTCCCGGCAGCGTTAGCTCTAAGTTTATGTCTGCAGCTGCCCCAAATAACGCAGTTACGCCTGGCACCACCTTGCACTTTATGCCATCTGACTCTAGCTTGTCTATCTGCTCTCTGATTGCACTGAAAAGTGCTGGGTCACCATCGTGGAACCTTATAGCAATCTTGCCTTCATTAGCAGAGTCGTGCAGGATCTTGTAGATTTTTTCTCTGTCAATTATTGCAGCATCGTAAAGCTGCGCACCTTTCTTGGCATATTGCAGGATCCTTGGGTTAAGAAGTGATCCTGAATAAATAATAGTGTCCGCTTCTTCCACCAGCTTTTTTGCCCTCAGCGTTATAAGCTCAGGATCTCCGGGGCCTGAGCCTACAAAATACACAGTTCTAGTCTCTTGCATTCTTTTTTGCCACCATGATAGAAAAGTACTTTTCAGTC
>DAINRW010000455.1:0-1010 GCA_036741615.1 Nitrososphaera sp. | reverse complement strand
ATGGTCGGCTCCTTTTGCTTTACATTTCTTACAGATGAGGGCTCGGTATATGCAGCTCGCGATCCAAGGGGTTTCCGGCCTCTGGTCCTGGGATATCATAGAGAAACCAACACCTATATCGTCGCATCAGAATCATGTGCACTTGCAGCAGTAGGAGCACAATTAATACGGGATGTAGAGCCAGGCGAGCTCTTGAAGATTAGCAAGGCGGGTTTGACTTCCCAGCATTTTGCCAATGAGAATCCTCATGCCCACTGTGCGTTTGAATATACATATTTTGCGCACCCATCCAGTGTAATGGAAGGAATCAACATTTACGCCGCAAGAAAGAGAATTGGTCAGTTCCTTGCTAAGAAATTTCCTTTAACAGATGCAGATGTAGTCATTCCTGTTCCGGACTCGGCACGGCCAGCGGCGCTGGGCTATGCACAAGAGCTCGGTCTTCCATTTGAAGAAGGCTTGCTAAAGGATAGGTACAGCAAGAAAGGCTCAATGCGTAGCTTTATCGAGCCTTATCAAAACAACAGGCTCGAGATAAACAAGGGCATAATTCCGATTCCGGAGGTCGTTGAAAACAAGCATGTTGTTGTCGTAGATGATAGCATAGTAAGAGGCACTAGCTCTGCTGAAATAATCAGGACAATTAGAATGGCAGGTGCAAGGAGGGTGAGCCTTGTAGTTACATATCCCCCTATACGTTATCCATGCTATGCTGGAATAGACTTTCCATCACAGGATGAATTGATTGCTTACCAGCAAGGCATTACACAAGATTCAAGCACAAGGATAGGATCTCATGTTGCACAGGTGGTAGGAGCAGACTATGTGGGATATAATGACACCGCCAATTTGGCAAAGGCAATAGGGATGCCGGAGGAAGAGCTTTGCTTTACATGTTCTACAGGTAATTATGCACCGCTTGGAATACGTCCAGTGTTTAAGTCAAGGATACAGATGAAGGGCGAATAAGAGCTTAAATATTTTCAAACTTAATCTTTTCTGATGCGTAT
>DAINRW010000454.1:0-1011 GCA_036741615.1 Nitrososphaera sp. | reverse complement strand
GCCGCCGTTGCCGGTAAAGTATGCTAGTGTGTGCTTCAAGAAGTTCTCATCGTCGCGGTATGAAAAGTCGGTTCTGGAATGGGCTCCCCTAGACTCCCGCCGGTTAAGAGCACCTACAAGCAAAACTTCAGCTGTTCTGAGCATAGAGTCGGTTTCCATTACATTGATAAAGTTGGTATTGTATTCCTTGGCTTTATCGTCAACGTGTTTCCATGCTGCAGCCTTTAGCTCTCTTACCTTCTCCAGAGCGGCGACCAATCCCTGCTCATTTCTAAAGACGTATGCATTCTCATCCATCATGTCTGTCAACTGTTTTCTTACTTCGTAGGGGTTAACCGAGCCTCTACCTCGGAACAGCCCATCATAAATCCGCTTTTCTTCCTCAAGCACCTGCTTTCTATCGATAGAGCCAACCTTTTTTCCGCTTGCATATCTTGCCGCAATTTCTCCGGTTATTTTACCCCATACGATGCATTCCGAAGTCGAATTGGCACCGAGTCTGTTTGCTCCATGTGTGCTGTTGCACGCAGCTTCTCCAGCAGCCCAAAGTCCAGCCATTTCCGTTGCGCCATCAATATTAGCATGGATACCCCCCATCATATAATGGCAAACAGGTCTTACTTCAATTGGTTCATTGATGATATCAACGCCTGAGAATTTTATTCCAATTTCGCGGATGCCTGCTAGCACTTCCTTTATGCGTTCTCCTCCAAGGTGTGTAAGATCAAGTTTAAGGCAGTCTACACCAGTCTCATGCTTGAATCCACTTCCCTCCTGAATCTCTCTTATCATAGAGCGCGATACAACATCCCTTGGAGCAAGCTCGAGCTTTCCAGGAGCATACTTTTGCATAAAGCGCTCGCCTTTGTTGTTAATTAAATATCCTCCTTCACCCCTTGCTCCTTCGGTTATCAGTATGCCAGATGGTAATATCCCGGTGGGATGAAATTGCACAAATTCCATGTCCTTTAGCGCAAGGCCTGCGCGGTATGCCATGTCTAGACCATCAGG
>DAINRW010000453.1:0-1012 GCA_036741615.1 Nitrososphaera sp. | reverse complement strand
CAAGTAACAGCTGTATTGCTACTTAGCCTTCTAATATACCCGATGAAAGGATTAAAATCGAAGAAAAACCTGGCAGAAGTAACTACGCCAAAGCGTAGCTAGCCTTGGTTCCAAATAATACTCGCAGTCATTATGACAGCCCCGTTTATCACAGCAATTCCTAATGAGGATGCAGAGGAAAAAAGGTTCAGTGTGGTTCATTATAGCTCAATCGACTTTTTGTATATAATATGAGGTAAGATTTGATGATATTAGTATCTTGATATATGTTTTCATATAGTGGCCGATGGTAGTGATATAAAACAATGAAAGTATCGATCTACATAATGCCATCATAATGTACGTATTTGATTTACATAACTGTAGTTTGCCTGTGATAATGATATAGAAAAGAATCTTAACAGTCTGGCCTACTAGTCTATTCTTTTCTTTATGCGCATAACAGCAGCCCTTCCCCTTCTGCGGCGTGGGCCAAATCGCAACTTACTCCCACAATCCAAACGAGGGCACCGAGTGCCAAGAGGGTTCTTTTGTTTGGCCTCTTGCTCAGTCCACCAACTACCGCAAGTGCTGCAATATCTGTCTTTGTGGCCTCTAATGTAGTCGACCATTGTGCTTTTCTTTTAATCCTCTTTCATGGCTGCTGCTTTTGTTGTTATAATTGTTCTTGACTCCTACGACTCTGGCCTGTCCGTCGTCTGGGTAGCCACAGTTATCTCACTTATAGTCCCTCTCAAAACCTGTCTCTCTGTTCGTGTCTGGATCTCTGCTTGATGCGGCTCCGCCTGTCGGCTTTCATCTTCCGGATGCCGCACTTGGGACACGTATTAAACTCGTTTTGAGCCATGTGCATAATAATATGCAGACTAATAAAAGAATGTGAAACGGTTTTTTTCGCATTTAACGTTATGACATCATAATGTGAGGTTACAGTTTACATTCTCATCATCATAGAGGTTATATGTACCCCTAATAGAGAATGAATCTTGGTCTAGTCGATATATGGGTATGG
>DAINRW010000452.1:0-1015 GCA_036741615.1 Nitrososphaera sp. | reverse complement strand
GCAAGACGGCGCCCTATATTTCCATACCCATTAATGAAGACCCTGACCAAAACAATCACTCGAGATTTATTATGGGATCCATTAGTTTGTATATATTATATAGATTCCTTCATCCTTTAACAGATTTTGGGCGATACAGTAAACTTAAATACAGTATAATTCTCCACTATTGTGGAGACTATGCAAAGAGGCGGTCGATTTTGGCACCTTTGAGGGTCTTGTATCAAATTATTCTTTAGCCCCTAAGAGGTGTTTTCGATGAAGATACTCGTTATCGACAATTATGACTCTTTTGTATACAACCTTGCTCAGCTACTGGGAGAGCTAAGAACAGAACCTGCAGTTTTAAGAAATGACAAAATAACATTGCAAGACGTCGTTAAAATGGATCCTGACGCAATAGTTATATCTCCAGGTCCGGGTCATCCAGCAGACCGCAAGTACTTCGGTGTTTGTACCGATATCATCGGAGAACTAGGACATAGAGTCCCTATATTGGGAGTCTGCCTTGGACATCAAGGCATTGTCCATGCCTTTGGTGGCAAAGTGGTAAATGCTAAGAAAATTAGGCACGGTAAAACAAGCCTGATACAATATAAAACAGACAGGCTTTTTGAAGATGTTACAAACCCATTCAGGGCCACTCGCTACCATTCACTTGTTGCTGACAATAATACCTTCCCATCCTGCCTTGAAGTTACTGCAAGAGCACTGGATGATGGCGAGATAATGGGAATCAGACATAAGCATTACCTTATGGAAGGAGTTCAATTTCATCCCGAGTCTGTACTTACAGACGAAGGAAGAAGGATACTCCTGAACTTTATATCTATGGTGAAAAAATGACAGTATTGACTGATTTGCGGCCCGAGATAAAAAAGCTGGTCGCAAAGACAGAGCTATCGGGTGCAGAAATCACTCAAGCACTTGATGCAATCCTTAGTGGATTAGTTCCTGAGACGGCTGTCGCAGCTTTTCTTGTTGCTCTTACAATGAAAGGTGAGACGCCTGACGA
>DAINRW010000451.1:0-1018 GCA_036741615.1 Nitrososphaera sp. | reverse complement strand
TCCCTGCATACCAGCGAGAGGAGTTGGATACGCAGGCTGCATTTGCCGAGGCACCAAGTACTAATTTTATGAGGACACTTTACGCAGCCGAAGGCACTATAAAGCTTAACATAAGCCCCTTTGTAGTAGGGCAAAACGCTTTCACGCTGTCATTCTTTGGACAGGACGGTAGCAATGCTACAGGCATCGAGTCTGCCACCATAAAGCTGACCCAACTCGAGAGAGGCATCGGCCCGATAACAGTAGAAACCTCAAAGCAATCAGAAAATGTATTTTCAGCTGACGCCGCTTTTAGTTTGCCCGGCCTCTGGCATATTGAAATCGAGGGGGTGAACACTCAGGGAGGCAACATGCTGGCATCTCTTGACACAAACATAAAACCATCAATATCTAATCTTCAATTTGACACAAAGATATACAATATGTCCGCCAACAACACCCTCCCTCTGTACCCCCTCTTTGATATGGAACGACAGTCGATATGGGTTGGCGATTCGCTTCCCGGAAGTGGAGCGATATGGGAACTAGATATTGCGACTGGCAACTATACTCTGCACAACATAAATGCCACACATGTAACCCAAAGTGTGCTTGCCTCAGACGGCTCCCTATGGTATATTGATCCACTTGGTGCAGAAAATAACGGTGTAGTTGGCCTTTACAACCCGTCTGATAACTCTAGCAGCAGACGATACGTAATACCCGGAGAGGGTATTCCCTCCGGAATTGCAATAGACGGAAACGGCAATCTATGGGTGCCCTTAGTTGTAACAAGTGGGGAAGACAAGGTTATCAAATTTGACCCCTCTACTGGACAGTTCTCGTCCTACAATATACCTACACCCGACGCAAGGCCCGCCGGAGTCACTTCGGACCTGCTGGGTAACATCTGGTTTGCCGAAGCAGCTGCGGGAAGTATTGCAAAGATAGACACTGCTACGGGAAACATCACGGAGTATAAGCCAAAGAGTTCATCCCAGACTCTTGATGAACCTGCAGCAGTACTTGCTGACCCAAA
>DAINRW010000450.1:0-1020 GCA_036741615.1 Nitrososphaera sp. | reverse complement strand
GCTCTACTAAGATCCCGTACAAGACTGCTGGCAAGGAAAGCATAGCCTCAGAAGGTGAGCTGAAAAAACATATGAAATATTGCCTGTCTGAGCTCTATCGCAAGGTGAGCGCGCAGATACGAAAAGAGCTACGCATGAAAGAGGCTCAAGGCAGGCTTAACCTATACAAGTATTACATTCCTTTGGTAGTGGGTGCGATTTCAGAATCAATCAGACTTGACGCTGCTAAGCTAGAGCAATCGTTCAGTGAGCTTGCAGAAAAACACGTCAAGGGTGAGATCACCGGCGGTGTACTAGACAAAAAAGAGGATAAGATAACTGGCGAGCGCCTTGAAGAGGAAGCAGAAGAAACATCATTAGAGATCCATGGCGAGGTAGTCAAGCCCAATAAGGATCAACAGCTTCCAATGACTGCTGGAAGGAGAAAGGATAAGCCTAGAAAACAAATGATCAAGGAGGAAAAGATACCAGAAACCCTGCGGAAAGACAAGAAGCAGAGTCAAGTGCAAATGACACTTGACAATGCATCTGATGATAGTACTAAACCAAAGGGGCGGAGGAGTAAGTAAAAATGACTGCCGACAAGCGTCACCTGGAAGTTATCAAAAAAATTAAACTGATAATGAAAGATGTCAGCACTGATCTTATGGTACAGAAGACCATGCCTGTACTAAATGTCCCCAAGGTAGGTTATGACAACACCGTTTGGTCTGATGAAGAAAGAATGCTAACTATTGGTGACAAGACAGTCAGCATAAGCCCTGACAGTACTAAGAAAATACCGACCTTTGCGCAGTATCTAGTTATGGCTAATGCTGTGCGTAAGCTGATAAATGAGGAAATGGAGAGCACAATACGTGGAATGTACTATGCTACACTGAGCACTGTGGGTGACGAAAAGAACAAACAAAAGTTCTGGAATAGCCAAGACGACTCAGATGATGCAATCAAAGCAATTGAGCTCTTGACTGGTGTTCCAAGAGAAGAGTTCTCTGTAACCTCAAAACCAAAGGGCATGAT
>DAINRW010000449.1:0-1021 GCA_036741615.1 Nitrososphaera sp. | reverse complement strand
CGGGTGTTTAATTTTAGGTTGGACAAAGACGATAGCAATAGCATAGAAGAAGTAAGTGAAAAGTCAATCGACCTATTTGATAGAATAGGCGATTGCGGTGATGAGTACAGAAGAAGATGATATCGATCGTCATAAAATATAATAAAAACACTAATAGTATATTAAGAAAAATATAGCAGGGCCTGATATTTAAAATCATAAAATCTTTCTCTCTTCTTTGTCTCCTTGAAGTTTGTTATCTAATGCTTAATTGCAATATTCTGCCTATGAAACTATAATGCCTAATAATAATCCAAAGAGACAGAAAGGAGAAGAAGATAGCACTGCGTCAGGGATAGCTTCTGCCCCAAGAGTGGAAGATGATGAAAACACTATCACAACAACAACACAACGAATTAACAAGACTTTTGATGAAGCGAAGGAAAATACAAGAAGAGCTGTACAAGAGGCAGAAAGAGAGCTTCCACGATATATGCAGATTGTTACAACCAACCAAGAGCAATCGGTGGGTGCCGTAAGGGATACTATAGAGAATTATCTTGACTCACAAAGGGAAGTTACTAATTTTGTTCAGTCATTTTGGAAATCATATATTGACAATGTCTTATGGATACCTACAAGGAGAGCCATAGAGACCTATGCTGCCACTGTAAGCAATACAACTGATGCTACTGTAGCAGCAATCAGGATTTGCAATAACATTATTTATGCAAATGCAGAGGGAGTCAGGCTTTCCCTGGAGTATAATAGAGACAACGCAAAAGAAATGTCAAGAGTATTTGTAAATACAGCTAAACAATTAGAAAAAATATAAAATGAGGGTGGATATAACAGGATATAATATCAGAATGTTAAAGCAGAAAGAAAAGAAAAATCAGTATCGAGAACAAGAAGAACAACAGCAGCATGACAAGGATCGTATAGAGCTCAGCAAACGCGAGATCCAAATACTGAACTGCATAAAGGGCAAATCACGAACCGAAAAGCAAATAGCCAGAATGATCGGGCTTGATACTCTCAT
>DAINRW010000448.1:0-1021 GCA_036741615.1 Nitrososphaera sp. | reverse complement strand
TATGCCATTGACTCATCCATTGTTGATCTTCCAGCAAGCGATATTACGAGATCTGCAGCATAGACTAGTTCATGCATATTATTAACAAATCCAAGATTATGATACTCTTGCGAATCAGGAAGTTTTAGTGAAGGGCCGGATACAATTACGAGTTCAGAATCTAACTTGCTTTGAAGTTTGCGGTGCACATCTATTACCTTTTGGATCAGATACTTGCCAGCATCAGTTCCACCGCTACTGACAAGTATAGTATTTTTCTCAAAGCAAAATTGTTTCCGTAGAGTATTGCGATCCGCACTAGCCCTCCTCACTATGGGGCCAACATACCGGATGTTATCTCTATCGTCTCCACTCTCAGGAATGATTACACAATCAGATGTCTGTATAATATTATGCATCGACTTGTTCATCTTCTTCTCTATTACTGACGCAAGGCCGCCACTTGTAAAATGACTTTCACTAATGTCGGTGATCAATACAGTCCTTTGACCCAATTTCTTGGCGACTACAAGAGAGGCAAAATCTTCATCGCTTACTATCAATCCATTGCGATTTTTCAAAATTTCCCTTGCAATTGTCTTGCACTTCTTGTAATACAGGTAGTAGCGTAGGAGCCATTTGAACATATGCCGAAGTTGCCCAGATTCTACAACGAATTTCTCAGGTGTATAGACGTCAAGAGCTTTGAACCCTTTTCTTGCGATCAAGGTTGACGCACCTTCACCACTTGCAAACAAGATGTCAGTTTTAAGTTCCTCTGCAATGGCAATGTCGCGGGTTGCGTGACCAAGTCCAATCGGGCTTGTGAAAAAAGTGATCATAGAGAATACCCGGATTATCGTATTGCTACGCATTACATTGCTATCAACTTTACATGATCCATCTTTTTGTTTGACTGGAATTTTTTAGTCATGTTCTTTATATCTACAGCTTCGCCCTTTAGCAAAAATATTTCAAGACACCGGTCTCGATCTATCTTGTTGTGTATATGAGTGGTGATCAATTTGTCATAATCGTGCCG
>DAINRW010000447.1:0-1026 GCA_036741615.1 Nitrososphaera sp. | reverse complement strand
GATTACTACTTAAGCACATATATCGATCATATGCTTTTTGTCACGAAGATTACCTGTAATATATACCGGTTCTGGTCGCTCGTTCCGGGTACTCCTACACCAACAGAAGGAATTATATCTCAGTCTCAGTGGCTCTAATGACCAGTTGTAAGTACAGCTCGAAACCGTGCCTTTCCACTCATCATTAGCCCGTAAGCCTCTGACGCACGTTCGAGTGGAAAGATCTCGTTCATAGACCTCACACCAGAAAGTGCACTGAAAGAGAGAGTATCTTGTGAATCTATCGAAGTCCCGCTAGACCAGCCCTGTATTGATTGACGTCCTGAGAGTAATGGATTTATAGGCACTTGAAGCAGCTCGTTAGAAGCGCCAATAACAATAAGCTTCCCATTAACGCCTAGACCGCCAAGAACTGCACTCATTGCTTTTCCACTTGGGACGGTTCCAAGGATGACCTTAGCGCCTCCCAGCTTGGTAAGTTCTTCGACAGCATTCTGAGACTCGCTATCAATGTACAGTATCGCGCCAAGCCTTTTCACCATTTCCTCCTTGTCCTTTCTTCGCGCGATAGCAATGGTCTTAAAACCCATCCTGGCTGCAAACTGAATGCCTAGATGGCCGAGTCCGCCCACCCCAAGTATAGCGACTACGTCACCTACGTGTGCGCCGCTGTTCCGAAGAGCAGTAAAGGTAGCGTTTCCAGCACACATCATAGGTGCAGCCTCTATAGCTGAAAGTTCGTCGGGGATAAGGGCAAGAGCCTTGGCTGATGCAATCATATAGTCAGCATAGCCGCCGTCATAGGTAATCCCTGTCAATCGTGTCTCGCTACACGCGGAGATATCTCCGCCCCGACAAGATTTACAGTGGCCGCACTGGCCACCGTACATGCCGACACCTACTCGCTGCCCGAGCTTCCATTCAGTAACATCCTCACCTGCTGCTTCGATGATTCCTGCAACCTCATGGCCCGGAACCCTTGGATACTCGGTGCCTGGAAATGATCCCTCTTTTACGAGGGAATCA
>DAINRW010000446.1:0-1043 GCA_036741615.1 Nitrososphaera sp. | reverse complement strand
CCGTCCCTCCTGTCTCTCCAACTGATGGAGCATGGAAGCAACGCATATCATCTAATGTCATCCCAAAGTCGCACTTTATTTCCGCAAGTTGACCTTGACGTGTATTGTTCTCTGCTGATCCAATTGCCCTTCTAAGTTCGCTTGTGATTCGTTCGGTTATCTGCTCTGGTGTTGCAAATGGATTGGGAAGAGTAGCACCAGTAGTAGTGTCCTGAGCAGTACCACCAGTATTAGTAATGGTAGTACCTGCCATTACGTAGCCTATGGTTGGAGAACGCCTAAAGTCCTCTGTGATAGTAGTAATGATTAATTCCTCAGATGCCCTTACGGCACTTCGCTCTCCGACAATTCTATAAGTTGTATCAAAGCTGCCGATACTGGACGAGCCACCAGATATGACATATGAGTTTGTACCATCCTTAGTTATGTGAATAATCGTCTGCTGTTCCTGTTGTCCTGCTGTTCCAGGTGTCGATGTTCCTTGTTGAGCCAGTGCTGATGGCGCTGCAAACAGAGTCCCTGCAACCATCAGTAGTGACAGAGACAGAACTGACACGTTTCGTGTTAATGATGATGGTGAGGATGCTTTATGAGGTAATGTTGTCATTTCCTCTCAGGCTCCTCCCTCTGCTCCCGTTGCCTGTTTGCTGCTGTTTCTGCTATTACAATTGAACCGTTTATGTTTCTAATGGTGGTAAGATCGTACATATTAATTCCGCCATTAAGCATGATGACTACAGATATAAAGAATTTTTAGCCAAAATATTGGTTGTTCTTAGTCTAGAAGTAAGAACACAGTCCTGTAGGTCACTTCACGCTAGATGGAGTCACGCAGTCTTTGCGATTGGCTGTTTCATGCCATAATTTTTTTTCATCTGGTTTGTGAATTCCCTTGTGGGTTAAACCCCCCTAATCTCTTACCGCAAGTCAGCACAAATAATCTATATTATCAAAATCAAGATATCTATCTGAGGTAACCCGAGAAAGATGATTATATCTTGTTCCTGCACAGGGTCGATTGTTCAAGTCTTAAGCTGGATAAA
>DAINRW010000445.1:0-1050 GCA_036741615.1 Nitrososphaera sp. | reverse complement strand
AGGTAATCTTCGTGACAAAAAGCATATGATCGATATATGTGCTTAAGTAGTAATCAATTTCAAGGACAACAAAAACTTATCGCTAGTCTATTTATCAAACAACTGGAGTAGCTGTTACTGCTGATGTATGCATATACTATGTTAGGTGTCAGAATCTGTTGAGGCTGCTGCGGCCACGTCATCCCAGTTTTGAGATTTGACCCAATCCTTGAATGTACGCCAATTGACTTCTGGATACTGTTGATGTAGACTTGCAACATCTATACCGGTTCCTACTCTCTCAAACCATTCATACATACGCGCCAGATCTTCACTTGCTTGACGGATTTGCTCCAATGGAACTTTTACATACCTAATCTTGCGTCCCAATTCATCTGATAAAACTTCAGCGGCTTGCTCTCCTGTAAGCTCATCAGATGCAATATCTATTCGCTTACCTAAAAATGAATCACGACGTTCTAGTACGAGGGCGAAGAATTCTGCAATATTTTCAAGAGCGCTCTGTTGCAGAATAGTAGAGGAAGATAAAGGTAATGCCAGTTGACCCTGTTGTAATCCCGCGCGCGAGTAGCTAAGCAAGTTTTCCATGAAAAAAGTTGGACCAATAATAGTATAAGGTATTCCAAGATTCTTAATGTGTTGCTCAACTTTATATTTACTCTCAAAGTGAGGAATACCAGTATTTTTATCAGCATTTACAACTGAACTATAGACTAGGTGCGCAACCTTCTTCTCCTTAGCTATGTCAGCCATCATTTTTCCTCTACGGGTTTCACCTTCAGTTCCATCTTCGGCAAATGTTCCCATTAGAAATACTGAGTCTACACCAATTGTTGCCTGTTCTAATGATTCAAGATTATCAAGGTCTCCTTTTATAAGCTTGGCTCCCAGATTTCTGAGATTCTGTGCTTTAGGTGATTCTGATTCAGTATTGCGGACAAGCGCATAGACTTCATGTTTTTTTTGAAGTAATAATCTGGCTAGTGCACCACCTTGTTGTCCTGTTGCACCTATTACTAAAATCTTCCTTTTATCGGCAACCATGATATA
>DAINRW010000444.1:0-1058 GCA_036741615.1 Nitrososphaera sp. | reverse complement strand
TTCCCTCTATCTGCATACTCGCAAAGACCTACTGCCCAACTATACATCTTCTTCACGTTGCTCTTCTTGTATCTGATGCTTTGTTGCGCTAGCAAGATAGTGACATACGATTAAGATTTATGTCAGAACATGGGAGTGACACGTATACTGGTAGCATGGAGTACTATGAGCTGGCACCAAATCTGAAGATATGTAGGATTCTGAATGGGCTTTGGCAGGTTGCAGGTGGGCATGGCCCAATAGATTCAAAAGTTGCAATAGAAGAAATGGTCAAGTATCACAATGCAGGATTTACTACTTGGGACCTTGCAGACATTTATGGTCCTGCAGAGGACTTTATTGGGGCTTTTAGGCATAGGCTCCAAGAGCAGGAGCGACAAAACGTTCAGGCACTGACAAAATGGGTGCCCGAACCTCAGAGGATCACACAGCAGATCGCACAGTCAAGTATTGAAAGATCGCTTAAGCGTATGGGAGTCAATTCTCTTGATCTGGTGCAATTTCACTGGTGGGACTACAACAATCCATACTATATTGATGCCCTGAAGTATCTATCTGGCTTACGCAATGAGTCTAAGATCATCAAAAATGTAGGACTCACCAATTTTGACACTGAGCGCATGCAGATAATAGTGAAGGATACAGGCCTGAAGGAAATAGTGTCAAATCAAGTTCAATACTCAATCATTGATAGGAGGTCTGAGGCCAAAATGTCGCGCTTTTGCCGCGACAATAATATCAGCCTGCTTGCTTATGGCACAGTCTGCGGTGGGCTAATGTCAGAGCGCTACCTTGGAAAATCTGAACCATCGACTTATGAGCTTGATACTGCCAGTCTGCGAAAATACAAGCGGATGATAGATACATGGGGCGGTTGGAAATTATTTCAAGAATTATTATCAACCGTGCATCAAATAGCAGAAAAGCACGGTGTAAGTATCGCAAACGTTGCTACACGTTACATTCTTGATAGGCCTGCAGTGGCAGGAGTAATTATTGGTGTGAGGCTTGGGATATCTGACCATAGAGAGGACAATTTACGGGTGTTTAATTTTAGG
>DAINRW010000443.1:0-1058 GCA_036741615.1 Nitrososphaera sp. | reverse complement strand
CTTTAGATAAGCAGACTTGCAGAACTGAGATTCAAATGAATTTTTATCCAAATCCTGACGGGTCCGCTAATCATACGCGTTCTAATATCGGTGCTGTTGTATACAATAATGACGAAAGACACAAGGGAGAATTTCTAATAATGACCCGCAAGGAAGAAGAAGAGGTTGGTTTCAATAATAATAGATCATTTCCTCACTGGGACAACCTCTATTCAAATGAAGCAAGTATAGGTTCACTTCCATGGTACAACAAAGATCTTGATAATGATCTGAAAGAATATTTGCGCACTATGAATATGACAAAAGGAAGGTTACTTGACCTTGGTACCGGCCCTGCAACTCAGGCAATAGAGTTATCCAAACTTGGCTTCCAAGTCACTGCTACCGACATCTCTGAAAATGCAATAACTAGAGCAAAGAGGATGTCTAAAGGCATTGAGTTTATTGTTGATGACATACTTGAATCAAAACTAAAAGAGGATTCTTTTGATTACATTTTTGACCGTGGATGCTTCCATGTGTTAGAGCCTTTATCTAGGCAGAGATATGTCAATCAAGTTAGTCGGCTGCTAAGAGATGGAGGATTACTGTTCCTCAAAACATTTAGTACAAAAGAACCTTCGAGGGAAGGTGGCCCATATAGATTTTCAATTGATGAGATCGATTCGATATTTAGTGATAGATTTGTGAGGCAGTCCTTTAAGGAAACAGTTTACCAAGGAACATTGGACATCTTGCCAAAAGCTCTTTTTGTTGTTTTGAGGAAAAAGACTTAAGGAGAAGTGGAGCCTCTAATAATAATACTTTTTGTAAGAGGTTGCACGAGAGAATTATTAAGTTTATAGCATAGTCTAGCTTTGCGGATTCAAATGAATTTTTATGCAAATCCCGATGGGCACTCTATGACATCTCTCCTAAAATAGGATTTTATGTGCAAGTTTTTATTTAATTGAACTTCGCTATCTCAATAACGCTAGATGAAATATTATATGTCGCGGTTTAATTAGCCTATCGGCCTGGATCCAAGCACAAGGCCGATCTCCATCAAACTACCATCT
>DAINRW010000442.1:0-1062 GCA_036741615.1 Nitrososphaera sp. | reverse complement strand
AAATTGAAATAGAAACTGCAGAATATCCTTACAAGATCAAACTGGGAAAGATCAAGCTTCAGCAACCGAGAATAATGGAGCTTGACGGTTCGATAACACATGTTGCCCCAATGGAAGCAAGACTCCGTAACTTGACCTATGCTTCACCTGTAATGCTTGAGTGTAGCGTGGTTGAAGATGGTAAGATTCTGGAATCACGCTTTATACACATAGGCGACATGCCAGTAATGGTCAAGTCCAATACCTGCATTCTGCACAACTTGCCTGAATCCAAGCTTATCGAATTTGGCGAAGATGCCCGCGATCCTGGCGGATACTTCATCATCAACGGCTCAGAGCGAGTCATAGTGGGACTTGAAGATCTTTCATATAACAAAATAATTGTTGATGCTGAAGAAACCACGGGTACTTTGCTGTATAAGGCCAAAGTCTATTCCTCAATTGTGGGTTATAGAGCAAAACTAGAACTGATAATGCGCCCCGATGGTTCAATAGTGACCAAGATCCCCGGCTCACCCGTAGACATTCCACTTATCACACTAATAAGGGCGCTTGGTCTTGAATCTGACAAGGATATCGCTGACTCAGTTTCTCTCAATGAAATCATACAAGATGAACTCGAGCCTTCTTTTGAGAAAGCAGGTGATGTCAACAGAAGCAGGGATGCCATTGTATATATCAGTAAGAGAATTGCACCCGGCATGCTTGAAGAATTCCAAATCAAGCGAGCCGAAACGTTGCTTGACTGGGGGCTTTTACCACACATAGGTAAAAATCCTGACAACAGGCATGAAAAAGCCCTATTCTTGGGCGAGGCAGCCTGCAAGCTTACTGAGCTCAAACTTGGCTGGATAGGTGCTGATGATAAAGACCATTATGGCAACAAGGTGATCAAGTTTGCCGGCCAGATGCTTGCAGACCTGTTCCGTACTGCCTTCCGCAATTTGATACGCGATATGAAATATCAGCTGGAGCGCTCAGGCCAAAAGCGCGGTATCAATGCTGTGGCTGCAGCTGTCCGGCCTGGTATTGTGTCAGACAAGTTGAATAACGCCATTGCAA
>DAINRW010000441.1:0-1068 GCA_036741615.1 Nitrososphaera sp. | reverse complement strand
AGGTTGCTTACCCTTGTCCTGCGGAGCTCTACCATCGTGGCTCCAGACGATATCACCTCGCCAATATCATAGATTATCTTTCGAATGTATGTACCTGCTTGGCATAGGATGCGCATCAGCACAAGCCTGTCATAATTTTCGAGGTAGTCAAATTCATATACACTTCTCACGCGAGTCACACGTCGGACAGATGAGCGCTGAGGCGGCCGCTGATATATCTCACCTGTAAATTCCTGCATCACTCTTCTTATCTTGTCTGGTGAAACATGCGAATGTAAGCGCGCCAGCGCATAATACTCTTTTGGTCCTAACAGCAGTACAGATAGCGCCTTGGTACCTTCTCCCAACCCGATTGGCAGAAGACCTGTTGCGCCTGGGTCAAGTGTACCGCTATGGCCTGCCTTTTCTATCTCCAATATGCGCTTCATCCATGCTACGACTTCGTGGCTTGTGGGGCCAGCTGGTTTGTCGGTAAGCACTAGTCCATAATACAGCAGCGATTCAATTGGTCTTTTATCAGGGTAATGGCCGTAGTTGTCGTTGGTAATGTCATCGTCTATTTTGATAAGGTTCTCCAACTGTGGCAGCATAATCAAGGTGATACACCTATGTGCCGTTTAACTATTAATTTGGATATCTCCCCAAGGGAGTCAAGGGATAGCCAATCAGTGTTAAGAACATAGTCAAAAACGGTCAGATCTTCTCCAAAGCTAAAGCCATACAGCCTGTGGTAGATCTTTTTATTCTCCTCATCCCTCAGCTTGGTTATCTTTTTAGCCTCCTCAAAACTGATACCGTCGCGGTTGGCCATCCTCTTGGAGCGGTTCTCAGATGATCCTCGAAGCCAAAACTTGATTATTATTATTGATTCCTCTGATACAAGCCAAGGCAATGTATAGCTTGTAATCACTGCCCTTCCCTTCTTCACTATCTCGATGAGTTTCTCATCTACTTTTTTGTCAAATGAGGAATCTGATTTGCGTTCCTCCATGAACTTTTTTGCTTCCGTAGTGTCCCACCAATCATCTCTTTTTACTGAGTATCCTTTGTCTTCAGCAAGCATCTTTA
>DAINRW010000440.1:0-1072 GCA_036741615.1 Nitrososphaera sp. | reverse complement strand
ACTCCATCCCATCTCTGGGTCTTGAGCCATTCTAAATACCGCGGGTTTTCCCTCAGCTGCGCCTCAACTATTTGTATCGCTTCTGCCTCTCCTTGAGCCTGCAGTACAGCTGCTTGCCTCACTCCCTCAGCGCGAGCAATATTAGATTGCTGCTCTCCAATTGCTCTTGCTTCTGCTTGTTGCGCTTCTATTTCGATTCTCCGAAGGTCGTTTGTAGCCTGGAGGGCTCTTTGTTCAGCTTCTACTTTCGCTTCAACCGCTCTTCTAAACTGCTCTGAAAACTGAAATTCCGTGATTGATATTGTCTCTACATCAATACCATAGGGACCTAATCTTTGCTCTATCTGGGTTTCAATTTCGGCCTTTACGGTCTCTCTATTTGTAATAAGATTCTCTGCATTATATCTAGCGGTCACCTGCTTTACTGATTCCTGTATCGCAGGGGAGACGACTCTGCTAGCATAATCAAATCCAAGCTGCTGGAATAGGGTCGGAGCAGTACTTGGGTCCACATGATAGTTAAGTGCAACTTGCGTGCTTACATCTTGGAGGTCCCCAGATGCAGAAGCTGCATTTTCTTCTATTTTTTGTGTTCTGACCTCAAGCGGGACTACGTTATCTCTAAAGGGGACTACAAAGTGAATTCCTTCGTTTAAAGATGCAGAGGTATCAACTGCCCCGAATTGTAAAAGAACTCCTCTGTGGCCAGCTTCGACGATTTTAACGCTAGCAGCTAAGACTACTACGAGTATAATGAATCCTATGATAACGGGTACTACGATCCTTATTGAAGATCTCGATATCAATCCTCCACCTTCTCCTCTATAGTCTTCAAGCGGTTCCCCTTCACGGGTCACTCTTTGATAACGTCCAGGACCGCGTCCCAGTGCACGTCCTCTAAATCGTCGTTTGTATATGAAATAGCCTATGACTCCAATGATAATCACTGTAACAGCAATCCAGATTATACTGCCGGCTCCTTCCGCTTGGAAAAGAACCGAGCTGAATGGCGCTACCATTATTCAGCGAATCTCCATTTGTGAAATCGCAAACTTGTGTAGATTATTTTTAT
>DAINRW010000439.1:0-1076 GCA_036741615.1 Nitrososphaera sp. | reverse complement strand
TGGCACTTGGATTTACCCTAATTCCGAGATAAAAAAGATCAAACAAGTTGAGGATATTTGTAAAGTGCCTGGCAGAAAGTAACAAGAAAATGAGGGAGATGAGGGGGCCAAGAGAGTTTCCGGCGAGTTTCCAAATGTAAGTATGTACTTCCCAAGGAGATTTTCAAGCCTAAGAACTATTAATAATTTGAAAGATCAATTGGTATCTGCTAAATAATTGTCATTTTCATCCTCATACTTTGTAGCCGACTCAGTCAAAACATATTATGAAGATTATGGCGATAACAAAAAATCATACCCTCTTGTTCTCATTCATCCAATTGGAGGAAATATCCTGATCTGGCATCATGAAATATCGCTGTTGTTGAAGAGTGGGTTTAGGGTCATAGCCTACGAGATTAGAGGACATAATAGAACCAATATGGGCAAAGTTGGCGCCTATACCATGCAAGATCTAGTAAATGATCTTTATCATCTCTTAGACCATCTGAATATTAAGAAATGCTCTATTATAGGCCATTCGATAGGAGGGATAATTGCATCAATGTACGCAGCCCAACATCCAGGAAGTGTTGATGCAATAATCTTGATCAATTCCTCACCCAGGAAGTTCAAAGAAAAAGACCTGGAGAAGCATTTCAAAACTCGGCAGATTGCGATCACGCAAGGAATACAAGCATTAGGAGAATACAAACTCAAAGCTCTTGACGAATCACAGGATCTGCTAAAAGACAAAAAATATTCAGATTTATTTAGAGATGTCTTTACAAAGACGTCTGTTGAAGGGTTCGTCGCAGCTACGATAGCCCTTTATACTATTCCAGAAAATGTAGTATCGAAACTTCAGACATCCCATTGCAAGATATTTGCCATTGTAGGTAGTGATGATGAGGTGTTTATGCGACTTTTAAAAGAGACAAAAGAGGAGATCCCTGAAATGGAGCTTAGGGTTTTGGATGGAAGTGATCATTGGGTAATCATAGAGAAGCCTAAGGAGATGTATGATATTTTAATGAGTTTTCTGCGACAGATTAGATCATAACTACACTTTTTATTGATAGAGAGATACCTCAAAG
>DAINRW010000438.1:0-1079 GCA_036741615.1 Nitrososphaera sp. | reverse complement strand
GGATTTTGGAGTGTAGCTTCTATAGGGTAACTCTTGTAAAGAGCTCTAAGTTCTTAAGCCGTAATCCCCTAATCGCAGTAAATGAACGCCAATTTTGACGCTAGTTTAAGATTTAGATAGTAACGATTTCAGTAATATGAATCACAATTTTGACCCTCATGAGCTAGAAAGGGTAGGCAATCAATCAATCAATCAAACAACCAACAAGCCATTCAAGCGGTCAGCCTGATATTATTAAGGTTAACTCTTTGCTCAAATAAAGACACACACGCGCGCCTTCTATCAGGATGCACGCTTATTGCAGAATGAAGATAAATCCCTAATTCCAAGATACCTTGTATAAGTGATAATATATCGGTTGAACCTTCCTTTGTTTATGAAATCTTTATCGACACAACATATCTTCACAAAGGGATTGTTCCTTGCAATGGCCTTCTTCTCAGTAGCTGCAACAGGCGTGTTTGCATCAAGCGCCATACTCGGACAACATTATCCTTCATTAGCTTTCGCACAAGAAGAATTGGTTATTCCAGATACTGATACAGATACAGATACTACCAATACCACTGCTACCACTACAACCAATAATTTCACAGAAGGAACAACAGCAGGCATCATTGCTAGCTTGCAGTTTGCACCAAACCGTCCAGCGCCAGAATGGGTTACAGCAGGTTACTGGGAGTTAGAATCAGACATGTCTTTATTTCGAAATACAAATGAGACAGAGCCGACAGTTACGAACTTTTACGCCATAGTTGAAATGACAAGATTAGACGATGGGACATTCAGACATGACCACAGGTTTTCAGACTTTAGACAGTCAGATATTCTATTTACTGCAGAGAATTCCACTACAATTAACGGCACCATGACTGTAGTAACAGAGGAGCGCCTTACCGAAAATGTTCCTACATACATTACCCTGCAGAACAATCTAATATCGATATTCGTTGACCCTGAGGCGACTGACAATCACTTTGGGCCAACAGCAATAACTGGAGTCATAATGGCCTCTGAGCATCTGCAGGAAATATCTAATGTGTTAGCTCCTACGGCAGCAGCAGAAGGAACAGGAGGAG
>DAINRW010000437.1:0-1086 GCA_036741615.1 Nitrososphaera sp. | reverse complement strand
CTGAAAATCATATATCATTAGCTCTTGATGCTGCATCTCATGCTGTATTCCAAGCATGACGTCGTACCGTAGCTCATTACTTATTGCATTGGCATTGTCAGAAGGTCTCCTTATTATTGACGACTTTTTATCTTTCAAAAAGTTTGTTATTTTTCTGTCTATAAATGACCTGTAATCTAGAGTCTGCTTTACCGTAGGCCGTGGGAACTTACCTCTTTCTTGCTTGGGCAAAATTTTGCCAAACTGCTGGTAATAAGAATTGAGATATTCCAGATTGAAAACACTATTGCCATTATTATTACCATTGTTATCTGATTCCAACTTAGCTCCATGTTTTTCCAATACTTTTTGAAAGAACCAAGTAACATGTGCAATATGCCAATTTGGAGGGCTACCGAAAGGGTCGGACTGCGTGACTGCGTCTTCTATTCTCAACGGTTTGAAAAGCTGCATGGTTTTTTTCCTAACTTGCATAAATTCAGATAACAAGAGATCAGCAGATTCTTGATAGAGTAATTTTGACATACTAGAAAAAAGATGTTGGTCTTTATAAGCTGTCCCTTTTACAGCCTTCTATCTACATTTGAGGGAGGTCGTAACAGTATTAGTAGTGCGGTAGTGCGGGGGGTGGGATTTGAACCCACGGACCCCTGAGGGACGGGATAACCCATTTATGTGATCTTAAGTCCCGCGTCTCCAATTTTGTTAGCCTATTTGGCCAGGCTCTACAACCCCCGCGACTTGATCTTGCGTTAACAGCAATGCATAATAAATCTTGATCTTAAGAATCTCTCCCAATAATTATTATAGGGTGAGTTGATTCGATTGTTCGTTTAGCTGCCTTGGTAGCTCAGCCTGGTAGAGCGTTACCTTGGTAAGGATTTCTCGGCTTCGTCGGCATTATCGTCGTTGGGCCGACAAACCCCCAAGGAGGTAGAGGTCGCGGGTTCAATTCCCGCCCAAGGCTCTTCTTATTATGTTTCTAATAATAACCACAACAACCATTAATTAGTACAATACTCTTCTATTTTCCTTTTTTGTCTTGTTCTTCCTCCTCCACTCCCTCCCCTTATGGTGCTAGGCTGT
>DAINRW010000436.1:0-1091 GCA_036741615.1 Nitrososphaera sp. | reverse complement strand
GGAACGAAAATTTCTTTTGTGGCAATGTCTCCGCCTTTGGCAGCAAGGAAGACTTTATTCTGTGCAAATATCAAATTGAGCTTGAAGGGATTGATATTTGTGAATATCAGGGCGCACTGACCTTCTAGCTGGTCTCTCAGATTCTCAATGCCTGCAACATCTTTGACCTTTTCAAATGCTCTGATAGCGACCTTATTTTTGACTATTTTAATGTTGATGTCATTTCGGAATTTTTTCCGAATCATCATCAACTGCGCAGCACGCACTTTTGACATCTTTGATAATGCAATAACGTTATACTCCGAAGGAATCCGCTGAAGCTCCTCATACATGATACGCTTCTTCTTAGGATAGTGCGTTCGAGTGGGCGGTGGTGACGCCACCATTTTCTGCGACATGTTTATTCTTTGTTCTCCTTAGTTTTAAGGGCACTCAATTTAGACGCCTTGCCCATAGTGAACTTGACCATGGCGTTTCTGATATTTTTATCACCTTGGGGCAACTTTTTCTCAACTGCTGCAATTATTGCGCTAGCATTATCTGCAAGCTGCTTATCATCCATTTTCTCATCACCTATCTTGGCAGAGACATTGAGCTGATTTTTTGACCTTACCCTGACAGAATTCTTAAAGCGTGCTGCAATTGAGTCAACAGGTGCTCCATATGGGAGCGGAGTTGGCATCTTGCCCTTTGGACCCAAAAACTGTCCAAGTGATCGACCAATCGTGGCCATCTGAGCAGTATCAGCCAGAAAGAAGTCATGTGCTCTCACGATCTTGCGTGCTTCTCGTCTATTAGTGCCAAGTCTATCAAGCTCAGCAGGATCCATTACTGCATCTATACCTGCTCTACGGGCCCTGCTGCCCATATCTCCTGTTGCAATTACGCAGACACTTGGCTTCTTGCTGGAATTATGAGGAATCGTCACTACTTCATTGAGGCTAAATCCTTTCTTTACATCGATATCCTTGAGAACAAGCGTCAACTCTGCAGACTGAGTAAACTTGCGATTTGGAGCTGCTTCTCGCGCTTTTTTTACCAAGTCTAGCAATTGGTTTTGGTTTACCATTTATCTTTAAACACGCTCAAAA
>DAINRW010000435.1:0-1092 GCA_036741615.1 Nitrososphaera sp. | reverse complement strand
TCATGGCGATCATAGTTGCCATACAAGCCATGTTCTTTGGCTTTCTAATGCTGCTACTGATAGTTGACGAAGCCGATAATGCCTTTGCTGACATATATTCCGCATCGATGTCAACACAGAACATATTTGCAATGATTAACCAAAAGCACCTTATCATTGGGCTTACTTCAATCAGTGCAATACTAGCTATGGTGGTTTCAATTGAGCACTACGAAGTCTTCTTGCTTTTGATAGGAGCAATATTTATTCCACTTTTTGGAGTCGTGCTCACAGACTATTACATCATAAAGAAGCAAAAATACACAGAGCAGATGCTGTACTTAAGTCGAAATAGACTGGGCATAGGAGTGCCCGCAATAGTTGCATGGACCCTAGGCGTCCTACTAAACTACATATTATCTCCTCTTTCACCCATTTACATACCACAATTACCTGCCATAGGAGCCACAATACCTAGTTTCGTTGCTGCTTCACTGATTTATCTTATGATAACAAAGATGCAACAATGGCAGCAACATGAGGTTAATTCAAAAATCTAGAATAGAAGATAAGCAGAGAGGAGATTTACCAAATTGGAGCAGTCGGATAGAATAAAAGAAAAAGATTAAGCGAGAAACAACGATAATTGTAACGGTATCCTGTACCCTTGATTTGATCGGAAATAGGAATTGTGTCATGGTATATATCAAAGTGACCTAACTCGATGACAGTATAACAAAATAATAATTGTGGTGCTTTGCTAGTCATTTAGGGTGCTCGATTTTCTCCGCTATCTTTCTTATAAGCGCAACCTGTTAAATTTAGAAATGCTTCGACTAGGTCTTCCAAGATCGTAATCAGAAGTCTTAATGCTTTGGATTTTATTCTTAGGTAATTATAACTACATGACCTGAAGGGTATAATTTTAAAAATTCTGTGTAACTTAACTTGATGGGTGTTTAGGCCGAGCTTTTTTAAAAGGCAACCCAAAATATACACACCATTTCATATATCGTTGAACCATGATACAACATAATTTGGTAATATTTTCACTAGCGAACAGTAATTTGATTTATAAATAGCGATAATTGATTGTTTGCTCAAAATATGAGA
>DAINRW010000434.1:0-1102 GCA_036741615.1 Nitrososphaera sp. | reverse complement strand
ATAGAATGTAGCATGGTAGATAACATCAGCACTAGTTTGGCTTCTTTGATCACTTCCTTGTACTTGCGTTGTGCCTCAACAACGTCGGTGATTACATCAGGCAATGGACCATCATCGCGTATAGACCCAGCAAGTACAAAAGGCACACCATTTTTTATACACTCATACATCACGCCACTTTTCAATAACCTTTTTTCAACCAGTGCCTTGAGCCCTCCAGCTTTGAAAACCTCGTTGATGGCCTGCATATGGTTGCGGTGTCCTCGGACTGCAAGCGTACCATCCTTGACACGCATGCCCAGCGAAGTACCAAGTAACGCATTTTCAACATCATGCACCGCAATCGCATTACCTGCAAGGAGGCCGCCAACATATCCCATCCTTATCAAAGAGGCAAGTGCTTCAGCTGCACCAGAGTGTACAAGCACCGGTCCTGACACTACAATCATCTTACCACCTTCCTTCCTTGTATTATAAATATCGCTTGCAACTTTTCGTGCAATGTGCTGCGTGGGACGCTCACTAGAACTTGTGCTACTCATGAACTGGAAAATGTCAATACCTTCACGTGGGCGTTCCTGTGGGATTATCTTGACGCCCTGTTCACCTACAACTATCATGTCGCCTCGGATAATGTCGCGCACCATCTTACACTCGGCGGTCTTGCGCTGTATGTTCACTGAAATGCATTTGTCCATCATCATGTTGTCGATATTTATCCATTGGCCGCTATAGTAAACCTGTGTTGTGTTGTTTGTGGTGCTGTAAAAATCGTCAGGCATCACCATATCCTTTGGAGCAGGCTTTAGCTTCACCTCCTGCACTGACACAGGCTGGGCACCTTCCCTGTATACTTGTTCAAGTATACTTTCAAGATGTTCCTTACTTTTTCCCTTTACAAGCAGCCTGGCATAACTTGGATCGCTTTTCCTTTTGCCTACTGTGAATTCGAGTACTTGAAAGTCGCCCCGAAGATCCATGATGCCATCAAAGATTCTTGTCAGTATCATTGAATCAATAAGATGTCCTCTTGTCTCTATTTCCTGTTCGAACCTATCTGCCAAGATTATGCTCATAAGCTTATTTCGGTATAAAAGCCATA
>DAINRW010000433.1:0-1104 GCA_036741615.1 Nitrososphaera sp. | reverse complement strand
GATTTGAACCCACGACCTCAGCTAGTTTTTTTCCAGGATGATCTTTAACACCTATCTAAAAGAACAGCAGTAGTGACGCCTGTCCTTATTACTTTTGTATCCTACCCTGTGTATCTTCATGTTTTTGGATTGGCAGTGTGAATGTAAAAGTAGCACCTTTTCCGTCTTTATTGTTCTCAGCCCATATCTTGCCTCCATGAGCTTCAACAATGCTTTTTGAAATATACAATCCGAGCCCGGTACCCTTATCAGATTTGGCTGCAAACTTTGTAAATAGTCTTGGCATTATGGAGGGATCAATACCTGAACCTTCATCCTTTATGCTTACAATAACTTGATTACTGTCTGCTATTTTCTTGCCCTTCCTCTTCCTAAGCTGGACTAATATCTTTCCAGCTTTTGTAAACTTTATAGCATTAGCCAATAAATTAGATACAACCTGTATTATCCTATTCTTGTCGGCAATGACACAGACATCTCCATCGCTTCTATAATTTAGCTTTATTCTAGTGTCGTCTTTTACATGGGTATTGAAATCCTGTAAAAGATGAAAAATGAGCTCGTTTAGATTAAATGATTCCTTGTGGATTTTCATGCTGCCGCTTTCAATTCTTGTTACATCAAGCATATCCCCTTGGAGCTGTTGCAATCGCTCTGCGTTCCTCAATATTACATCTAGGAATCTGATTTGCGTTGAATCGGATATCTGCTCTTTCAAAAGCTGTGCAAGCCCTAGAATGGGCTGAATTGGAGTTCTTAGCTCATGTGCAGCAATATCCATAAATTCTTGCTTCATCTTGTCGTGGGATTTGAGCTGCTCATAAAGATACTTTGTGTGTTCATAAAGTTCTGTTTGGTTCCAAAGACTTTCAAAAATGGAAGCATATGATAGGACTGTGGCTTTACTGTTTGAATATGTGGCTAATCCAATAGCCTCAAGTGAGGTCTCCTTTGAATCATCTTTCAATTCAGCAGAGAGCAATAATCTCCTGTCTACTATCAATACCGAGACTTTGGTCTGTAACGGCTCTTTGATACTTCTTATCTCCATTCTGATCTTTTCCTCTTTTTTTATTTTATCAATAAGATTCGTAACATATTCAT
>DAINRW010000432.1:0-1107 GCA_036741615.1 Nitrososphaera sp. | reverse complement strand
GTAGTCCAAATAGGTACTGATTATTCAACCACAGTTTCGGCACCTGATTGGGGAAGGAACACAGAGCTACTTCAACAAGACTTGGAGAGTTTAGCAGACGAGAATGATGACATCGATCTTGACGATGAGCAGGTAGTTGCAGAACAGACTGAGGCTCTTTTCTGGACAGATCCATTAAAATATATGGTTCCCACGGAGGCTCCTAGGTCAACGCAATCGATAACTTCTAGTTTGGGATCTGGATTTATAGTTACGCCAGACGGCTACATTGTCACTAATGCCCATGTAGTGCGTCCAGATGTACAAATAGAAGATTTTCTTCTACAAAATGCAATAATGAATTTCATATTAGAGGATTTAGAGATAGTGTTTGCTGATGTCGAACGTGAGCAAGCTTTACAGGATATTATACAAGCTCAACAGAGTGGTACCTATGTATACCTGAGTGAGCAGGCCGCAGCATTGGTTCAGGCGGTAACAGATTTTTACCTTAACCAATATAATCTTGGAGCGATTTTACTAGGGGATATTCAAAGTGATGTTTATGCTTCAACTAGGGTATCAATACCAGGAGTGGCTGAAAGCGAAAACTGGATTAATGCTGAAATAATACCTAGTGCTACGGGTGAACCCACTCCTGGAAAAGATGTTGCTGTTCTAAAGATAGAAGGATCCAACCTCCCAACATTGCCTCTTGGCGATGAGACAACACTCCAATCTTTAGATAATATCATCGCAATTGGATTTCCAGCTATCGTTGGACAAGCGTTTCAAGGCCAAGGTGTCGAACCATCGATAACTAGCGGACAACTCAGTGGATTCCAGACAACTCCCGGGGGATGGCGAGCAATGCAGGTGCAGACGCCTATATCAGGTGGAAATAGTGGAGGACCGGCATTAGATAGCTCCGGCAGAGTAGTAGGAGTTGCGACCTTTGGTGTCGTCGACCCAATCACAGGAGAGGCAAGTCAAAGTCATAACTTTTTAGTTCCGGTGAGCATCGTGAAGGACTTTCTGAACAGGGCAAATGTCATTCCTACAGAAGGGGCGTTTACACAAATGTATCGACAGGCTCTTATACACTACTCTGCTGGACGATATAATGAG
>DAINRW010000431.1:0-1108 GCA_036741615.1 Nitrososphaera sp. | reverse complement strand
CAGGTGGTGGTGGTGTTGTTGTAACAGACGAGGTTGAATTATCTTTTGGGTATAATGCTAGTACTACAAATACTCCTGTGGGAGCCGCAGGGCTAGAGGCAGGAACAACTCCCGTGACGACAGCCAGCAGCCAGCAGCCACCAATTCAGAATGCGACAACAGTAACACCTAGCTCAGCTGCAACAACAGTTCGAAGTGCAACGGATAGCTTTAGAGTCCGGGTTCCGCAGGGCTGGGGGATTCATGACGTGAAGAATACAGGCTTTACATTGGCAGCAGAGGTTCTTGAAGGATTTGGACTACTAGCACAACTTTGCCCAAATGAGGGACAACAACAGCAAACGGCACGTGCGAATGCTGGCGCCAACACATCCAACAGTAACGGTAGTAACAACAATATCTGTCAGAGAGCTCAGGGAGAAGTAATACACATTATACGGTATCCCAATCTGGGTGTCAGACTCGGGATTCCTTCTGACGAGGATGTTTTCACTTTCATCAACGACAGGGACACGATACCTAACGATATTTTAGCATATCATATGCAAAAGCTTGAGGAGGCAGGTTACCAAGACATCAGGATTGTGACCAGTACAGATACAACAATTAATGTTGACAACGGTACTACACGTCTAGGCAATAATAGAATAACAACGACAATACCAGCAAAGCTTGTAGAAATAACATATAGTACCAATTTCGATCCTAATGAAACAAAAAGAGGTTACTTCATTTTGACTGCTACAGCCGCAACACCTCGCAACTTGGGAGTGATGACTGGATATAGCATCTTTTATGAAGACAATTCTACTGTTGAAGAGACAACATCCCCTGGCAGTTTGGCTCCAACATCAACATCCCTACCCCCACAGGTCAGACAGGTATTTGATTCCTTTGAGTTAGTAGCAGCATCGACAGAACCTCTTAGAGTGGAAATTACTACAGATGATACAGAAGGTATTGCACCAGCTACATTTGCATTTGAAGCTGATGTGATAGGAGGTATGGAACCCTATACTATTAGATGGGACTTTGGAGATGGCAGCAGCGGTGAAGAAACCGATGACGATGTTGAGCATACATTTGACATAGCTGATACATATAGAGT
>DAINRW010000430.1:0-1115 GCA_036741615.1 Nitrososphaera sp. | reverse complement strand
TCATATCTTCTACAAGTTCTTCGTATAACTTAAGTCCTGGAAAGACATCTAGCAATATACTTATATCAGATTGCTTGACGCCTTCCCTTCCACCTGCCCATTTTTGTATTTCTTGGCTTTTTGAAATGCTAGACAAAATTAATCCAAAATGATCCATATCAAGAGCAAAATAAGGGTCTAAGAATACAAGCTGATCTGCAAGATATTCTGCTATCTGCAATCTTGTCTTGTCCTTCACTGCGGAATTGATGTTGCTTCTATTTTCGTAAAAAATGAACAAATCTGCAGGTATTATGCCTTCAACGGCTCTCATATTCACATCCGCCAAAAGATATACCGCACCACCTTTTGCTAATGCTTCAACTCTTCTTTTCACTGTTTTTGATGAGATCTTCAATTCTTTTGAAATGGCCCGATAAGGCTTCCAAGGATCCTCTTGTAGACTACCTATTATCTTCCAATCAGACTCTGTCAATTTTGCTCCATACTCTGTAAAGGGTTTTGGCATTTTGTTCATATAGGTAGCTTTTGTTATTTTCATTAACTTATCAATATCCTGATCAAGATCTTTGGCATCCCTGTAATACAATATTACCATCAGTCTCGGCTCCAGATGATTGCACAAAAGGCCCATATTGGGAAATGATGAAGAGATCTTTTGTATTATCTTATCCTTGTCGGAGTTAGCGGGCAGAAAAAACTGCAGAGTTACAGTCTTCAATCCAAAGATGGCAGGATTTACTGCAATGTACCAGCGCCTTATGACTCCTTGCTCTTGAAGCCTTCTTATTCTGTTTCTAATTGCATGCTGATCTATTTTTATGCTCTTTGCAAGTGAGCGGAAGGATCTTCTAACGTGCGCATTTCTTGGAGGCATTATGAAGTCTGTAAATAACTCTTTCACGATTTTCATATCTATCTTGTCCACTTGCATTAGACAGATCCGAATAACACTCGTAGATCTTTAATATAAACAAACTGAAGTTGTCCATTTTGCGGCTCTAATGTCCGCTCCAAGTTATGAACAGGTTTCTACCAAGTGTTGGTATGGAAAGAACAACTACGTTGGAACTCCAAAAAAATAAGGAGAGCATGAAAAGAATCTTCAAAGAGGT
>DAINRW010000429.1:0-1122 GCA_036741615.1 Nitrososphaera sp. | reverse complement strand
ATAATACTAGATTTAAATAACTTGCATCCGAAATCTATGCGCAGACATAGATCATGATTGCTGAAGACATGGCTGAAAAAAAACTGCGAGGATCTGGCGGTTACGCAATTGCAAGAGTGACAGACGAAGAGCAAAAGAAGGGAAACCTTGGAGGTCCAGAGCTGTTTTTGGCCGGCATTGGCAGGCTTGAAGAGGACAGGTTTGTGAAACATTATTGCAATAAATGTGAAAAAGCGTACGAAGGCTCACCAGCATTGGTATTTGAAAACCCAAATGAAGAGCTTGGAGAAGGCGTCACACTTATTGAAAAGGGTGAATACAAGTGCAAGACATGTAATGCTACAATTGCACAATATCGCAAGTTCGACGCTCCTGCCCAGACACCTCATCAGCAAGAGGCTACTAATAATACTTCTGTTCAAGTATCCGACTCTAGAGTGGAAGAAAAGGAGAGCCCTTCTTCTTCGGGGCCTGACCCTGTTACTGCTCCAACGACTATAACAACAGCAACGACTACAATTGCAAGTAATGGCTTTTTTCCGATGCAATCTCTTGTTGGTATGTCTGCCTACGATAGCGAGGCAATGCTGATTGGAAAGGTTGAGCAAATAGGTTTGCGCAAGGTTGGTGGTGGAGGAAACGCGCATATAACCATCAAGATAGGTGAAAAAGAAGTACCCTGGGATGGCATCTCAAAAATAGGAGATATTATTCTGCTCAAAACTTCTGAAGCCAATCCTGCTACCGCAGCAGCTGGAGTCAAGTGCTCCGCTTGTGGCTATCAAAATGAATCCGATGCCGCATTTTGTGCCGAGTGCGGCACCAAGCTATAGCTGCTACTATTAGTTGAGGATTATTCTAGCATCAACCACTCTGGCACCTTTTCCTTCTTCGAGTACCAAAAGCGGATTGATGTCAAATTCCTTTATCTCTGGAAAGTCAACGACGAGCTGCGAGAGTCGCTGGAGTGAATCCGCTATTGCTTTTAAATCGGACGATTTTTCTCCTCTTACACCCTTTAGTAACTTTATAGTCTTTATGGACTCGACCATGTTTATCGCTTCTTTCTCGTCAATGGGCACGATTCTAAATACAACGTCTTTGAGCACTTCGACATAGATG
>DAINRW010000428.1:0-1127 GCA_036741615.1 Nitrososphaera sp. | reverse complement strand
TCATTTGTTATTGTTACATCGCCAAGAGTGTCGACAAGCATCTTGTCCATTCCTCTTGGGCCAAGTGAACTTCTAACTATTTCAGCAATCAGCTTTGCAGCAGTGATATTGTTCTTTTGGGCATCTCGGCCTTTGGTCTGCGATGTACCTTCCTTAAGAATTAACACCGGGACGCCTCCAGCTGAACCCTGTTGTATTGACATTTTTCACATTTCTCCTAAAATTGTAAATTTAGAGGGACTGTGCGGGATATTTTAAATTTGCTGTAAGGTTATTATATGCTATTTCGCAAGCCTGATGCGGGCTATTCCATTTATGTACTGAATGTACTTTACTACGGGGTTAACAGCGGTATCCGGCAACTTTGCCAATAGTTCATACCTCCTTGTTCCGCGGGCAACTATCCGTACTTGCCGCATTTCTGCTTCATATCTTGCACTGATATCAGAAGCATCTGATATGCCGCGAATCTCGGCGATCACCTCGTAGTAGTCTGGACCCTCTATTACCTCAGGTGTGACAGGAATAACATCCTCAATTCGAGGCCGGACATTCCTTGCCATTGGATTTCGAAACGTTGGCTTGACTTGAACTTCTTTTGCGACATTTCTGTATTTTACGGAGTTTGGTAGCGCCCTCCATGCAAGGCCAGTAAGAGCACCAGCAACAAAACCGCCAATGTGAGCAAGATATGCAACCCCTGCTTCACCTGCAGGCCCCAGTTGGCCGATAATGGCAAAGATCAACTGCATTATGAACCAAAACGGTATATAGATTAGTACTGGTATTCGAATTGTATAGATAAAGAACACAGCTAGAATGGTAAGAACGTTGGCTCTTGGGTACATGACAAGGTAAGCCCCAAGTATGCCCGAAATTGCACCGGATGCACCGACCGCAGGTATTTCTCCCTGTCCAGTTGAAACAGCATAAAAGCTGTGGGCAAGCGCCGCTGCTGCTCCCCATCCAAGATAAATAAGTATATACTTTATCCTGCCATACCTGTCTTCAATATTGTCTCCAAATACAAAGAGAAATACCATGTTGCCAATAATGTGAGCAATCCCTCCATGCATGAACATTGATGTAATGATCGTAGGTGCGCTGCTAGGAAAGTCATTGACTAT
>DAINRW010000427.1:0-1129 GCA_036741615.1 Nitrososphaera sp. | reverse complement strand
GGAGCCCAGGAAGTTTTTCCCAACCGTCAAGTAATCTGCCTCTCAGGCGATGGAGGATTTTCCATGCTTATGGGCGACTTTCTTTCATTAAGACAATTGAAGCTGCCTGTAAAGATTGTCGTGTTCAATAATGGAGGGTTAAATTTCGTGGAATTGGAGATGAAGGCTGCAGGGATATTGACTCATGGCACGAGTCTAGTTGACACTGATTTCTCAAAGCTTGCCGATGCAGCAGGAATCTTGGGCCTTCGTGCAGAAAGACCTGAACAGGTGAAGCCATTGCTGAACCAAGCTTTAGAGTACAACGGTCCTGCATTGGTAGATGTTGTAGTGAACCCTCAGGAATTATTTATACCTCCAACCATTAACTTCGAGCAGATAAGGGGCTTTACTCTCTATATGATTAAGGCGGTCTTAAACGGCCGTGCAGACGAAATAATAGACTTGGCAAAGACAAATCTGTTTAGGTAGTATCACGAATAAATTGCCCTATCACCTCGAGAGGGCTACATTCGAATCAGTTGTTAAATGTCTGAATCCGATTTTTGGGTTTGAACATCAAAGATTGTGAACATTATATTTCCTGGCAGAAGTTTATTTGAATTCTAATCGTGGAATGAGATTAACTTGTCGCTTGTTATCTAAAGTCTGGTAGTGTATATCTCTCATACATTTGTAGCATTCTATCCTAGAGTTGTTCTTTTCTATTCCCGTCTTAGCGCTACTATTGGCGATAGTTTGGATGCTTTCCATGCAGGATAGAGACCAGCTGCAACGCTTAATCCCAGCGACAATGCCCATACTCTGGCAAGGTCGCTCCAAGAATAATATGGTGTCAATTCAGACGGAGCAATGCTATTCAAAGCGAAAAGAGACAAAACACCATAGCCTCCAAGCACGCCTACTACTAGTCCTATACTTGCGCCAATAATCCCAATTAGGGCTGACTCTGTAAGAAATAGGGCAAGTACATTTCGGTCTCTTGCGCCAATAGCTTTCATAACACCTATCTCTCTGGTCCTCTCAGTGACCGATGTATACATGGTTGTAACTATTCCAACAGAGCCAACTAGAAGAGCTACTAGAGCAATGCTTGAAATAGCAGTACCAAAGCCAGCGGTAAACTCGC
>DAINRW010000426.1:0-1136 GCA_036741615.1 Nitrososphaera sp. | reverse complement strand
TCGGAGCAATAGCACTTGCAGGATTCATAATCAGCGGAGGTATGCTGCCAAATTCAAATAGTGGAATTCAATCTTCCATGTCCGCAGGATCTCTTATAGGAAATGAACCCGGTATGATACACGGCTATGTGGAAGGACTCAGCGGGCTACCTGCTATTGGTGCTTCGGTTATAGCAGAAAATCTGGAAACAGGGGAATCTACAAGCGCATTCGTCTCCTTGACTGGCCAGTACTTCATTAACCTCCCACCCGGCGCTTACGAAATAACAGCATCATTTCCAAACGGCGCAACGCAGGTAATTGACAGCTTTGAAATAACTAGGGGTACTGCTCACGAGCTCAACTTCAGCTACAACGAGTGAGGAGGACTGCCTCAAAATTTTTTTTCCTCACCTCTAAAGTCCGTTTGTTAGTAAATAGCTGATGTTTGGCGTGTCCTCTAATCGATCATCATTATGTACGGAAGTGACTCTTACTTGCATGTATGTCCTCATACTCCTCCTATTGTTCGTTATTCTTGATCCTTCATTCCTTCTCTCCTTCTCAGCTCTTCAAGAACCTTTTCAATGTTACTCACCGTACCATTTGGATTTCAAGCGATATGGCGCCTAGTGATGCGTTGAATTGCTTCTCTTAATGCTTGTTCCTGGTCTGGAGAGTCTTCTGCTACTAAGAGATCTTGTAAATTCTCCTTACATTCAGCCTTCTGTTTTCAGCTTTTCTCCTAGCGCTAGGTCTTGTGTTCGCATTCTCTATAATACTATTCATACTAGCTATAACCTCATTCAATATCTGCTTGTAATGACTCAACTCTTCACGCCAGAGATCTTTATTTGAATAATACTCACTGGCTTGTCTTGCCATTTCTTCCTTAGCCTTCATTATAGTGTTCCAAGAATAACCATACTTGAGCTGAATATCAGTTTCAGTCCAACCTTGCGTCAGTAGATCTGATATTAGCTTCACTTCACGCTCTTTCAAGTTATTTTTCTCTTACTATTATTATTGGTAAATCTTTGCTTAGGCAGCTGCTACCCTAGACTTTGGCACGGTGACTCTGTGGTAATCATCCTCTAATCTGACAATGTCGTTTTCGTCAAACTTGCCGTATGCAATTTCAAGTATTATGCAGTCAT
>DAINRW010000425.1:0-1149 GCA_036741615.1 Nitrososphaera sp. | reverse complement strand
TCTTCTTCTTGATATAGATAGTTATACCAATAACCCTTGTTCCTGCCATGAAATCTGATAAAGGAATGATCTGCAGTCAGTATAACATCTGATAGATACCGCAACTTTGGATCAGGGGAATCTGTCATTACGGCTGCGACATTATAATGCCTTAACATTTCCCAAGGTCCCTCGGTCTGCCATGACGCATGGCGAAACTCTAATGCATAATCGTAGCCTGCGGGCATCCTATCGAGGAAACCTTCTACTTGCTTGAATTCATTAACTGAGAAACTCGGTGGTAGTTGCAGCAGGATTGCACCAAGTTTCTTTGCATTCTTAAGGGGAGATATCTTTTCAAGGAAGTCCAGTAGTGATTCCAGTGCTCCTTTTTTGACATCCATTAACTTTGTATGTGTCACAGTCTCAGGCGCCTTGACAGAGAACTGAAATTCCTGAGGAGTAGCTTTTACCATACCATAGAATGTACCACCAGTCATCTTTGAATAGAACTTTTCATAAAATGTTGCATCCAGCTCCGCCGAAGGAAAAAATTCAGAATAATAACGCAGACGTTTTGTCTGAGCATCCGGGTAGAAAGAGCCTACCCATCCTCCTTTTTCAACGGGATCACCGTAATTCCATCCAGAGCAACCTATGGATATTTGTGCCATGATCTGTTATTATATACTGGTTACGTCTCCGATATTTGCTTGTCACTCTTTGATTGATCCTCGAGCATACCAAAGGTATCTATCTACATATCAGGTGTAGTCTCTTCTGGCGACTACAGATAAAATATATCATCTTCAATGCGATATCCTGTATTTATGATGGACCCACTTTGAAATTGGGCCAACACTTTTTTCACGCTCTTTGGTTTGAAGAGATCAGTAAATTAATATGGTCACGAGTTTGAAAATAGTCTCAGGGATAGAGCCAGTTCTTGAGCAGTAGGAGAAACATCGAAGCTAACCCTTTAACCGAGCTATTTGCTGTCCATTTGGCCAAGATCGAGGATGCATTAAAGCGCGAGGTTGATCTATATTCCTGGTCTGAATTTCATGCTCCACTTCGATATGCCTGCGAGGGTGGCAAACGGATCAGGCCCTTAATCCTTGTCCTATCGGCAGAATGTATGAAATCTAAAAGGGTAGAACCTGATGCATA
>DAINRW010000424.1:0-1161 GCA_036741615.1 Nitrososphaera sp. | reverse complement strand
GCAGAAAGTTCATTACAGAAGCCGTGACGGTCTCTGCAGAGCCGCTGAACTCAACTCTCACATCGCCTATCGTTACGATGACATTAACGTCATTTTCAGCTTGGCTCATTATCTTTTCGCTTGTAACACAAATGGCGGGCTATATATTGAATTCGTTAGATTACACTCGCCTGAGCTCTTTATTCTCTCTTCTTCTATAGAGTAAATAAGTTACTCCAAGTAACCCTCCTGATAATGCAATACTTGATACTGTAGCGCTTATATCACTCTCAATTGCTGTGCAAGTAAACTCGCCGGCTGAGCAGCCTGCAGAAAAGAAGACACCATTCCAAGCAGAATGTGTAACCACTGAAAACCAACCCTTGCCACTAAGCCATGTCCTTAGGCTAAAGAAAAGGGACGGGAGTACAAAGACCAGGTTGCCAAACGCAAGGCTGTTCACGGAAAGCGTATCTGTGTTAAAAAGATGTATCCCGACCCAGATAATTCCGGTCGCAAGGACAAAGTACACATTTCCAAAAATGTAGAATGGTATGCCAAAGAATATTGTTTCTTCTAATGGTCCTGCGGCAAGTACTGACAATAATGACCTTGGGATGCTTGGCTGCTCGTAGTCCGGTAGAACCTGCTCAATCAACGGGGTGACTGCAAGAAGCAAAAGAATGCCTATCCCATGGTAAAATAACAACATCTTTGTCAGGTAGCCTACCGAAGTGCGCCTATATTTCGAGAGCCATGACCTCGGATGAAAGTCAGCTTTTTCTTCAACAAATCTCCCTGCCAACGGGGCATAACATCACTGTTACGTTAAAAGAAGTTTCTACTGACTATCTGCTACATCCAATTTTCCCATGCTGATGTATAACGTTGGAATAGCCTGTGCGCAGGTGACGACAAGCTAAGCGATTTCTGCGCTTGGGCAAGACAATCAACGAATAGCTTAAGGGGGCTTGACACGTATTCGAGAGCTGTCATGTCCTTATTACAGAGTGTGACAATCCTCTCAACTTCCCTCAGATATATCTCGGAAACAAAATCTAGTATACTCCTGATCTCCTCTGTTGGGACTGATTCATCAGCAAGCTGCTTTTTTATACTTGTAGAATTGATTGAAAGGGATTCAATGTAAATTTCCCTAGTGGACTTGGGTTTGTACATTTT
>DAINRW010000423.1:0-1162 GCA_036741615.1 Nitrososphaera sp. | reverse complement strand
TTCATCTCACGCTGCTGTTGTTGAAAAATCACGGGCCCAGGCGGTTCCAGTGAAAAAAATCAGAAAATAGGCTCCATGAATCAACAAACAAAATGATAATGAGGATTGAAATATTTTATACGTATCCACATTGGTTTAGATTGCGTTGGTTTGGGGTGGTAGTGGAACGTGCAGCTAGACGTCTCAATCTACACTTTATTGGCTATTCAGGCAGGACAATCTTCAGTTTTTCATATCTACAGGTCTAAGAGGGCTGTATTGCCATCATGTCGTGGGGTCTGTCCTTGAAGCGCAATATTGGCGCAGTGAGGCCAGAAAGAGGAAATGCAGGATATCCTTGCGTCTCTGAAACTAACGCGTGGCAAGCTTGTAAGATATTTTCGACAACCATTTTGCAATTAGAATTGAGAATGCAGTCCGCTAATTGACTGGTCGTTGACGCATATTCTTGCTGAGGTCATCAACATTTTTCCTCAAAGGAGCATCATTTTCATGTCCAGGGTGGGACCTTCTGTGGCTCCAGTATTCTGAATTTGTGATCGGTTCTTTGCAGACAGGGCAATTTGCATAATTGCACTTGTGGTGACCTGCAAAATTAGGATGTATTATCTGGTGGCATGTGGCACATTTTTCCAAGAATCATCATTCTCTCTTTATTATGATACTAGCATTAGTACTTGTTGGATATACCGACTTGTGGATTAGAAAGTGATTTGTTTTCAATGTATATCTTATCTTTATATTCAAAGAATTTAATTTCTACTTTTCTGCCAGCATTCTGCTTCTGAATGGCATTTTTTCTTGCCGCAGACAAGGGTTGGTACCCGTATGAAGATGAATAGTACGCGCCCTGAAGTTGAGGATGTGCTCTACTAACATCATCAATTATTCCATAGAATCTTGACAAGGATTTGCTATCCGATCCCTGCTGTGTTGTGTTTTTGTTTCGCATTCCAACTGCTATCAAATCACCAGTACGGCGACTATAGATGCAGACATCGAAGGTGTATTGAGAGTTGGATTTGCCGCTGATTTTTCCATCGATCACAAATTTGTGCATCATTGGGCCGTACCTGGAGGAAAGAAATACTGTGAATCTGAAACTGGAAAGGGACTCATGACAGTCAAGAAATATTTGCTGTAGCAGGATAATTGCCCTGTC
>DAINRW010000422.1:0-1165 GCA_036741615.1 Nitrososphaera sp. | reverse complement strand
TCAATTCTTGCAGCGTGGTTACGTACTCGTGCCTTGAGTCTCTCTGCCTGGTTTACGATGTTACTACTTGCATCTGACGTGATAAGCACCATAACAGAAGTTACCTGATTCCTTAATTGGATTTCTAGCTCAGCCTAGTGATTGATGAATAAGGTCTAAGAGTTAATTCTGCTTTGCCTTCGCGACCTGCTCCTGCAGTGACACCTGCTAGTCTTATCCTGTCGCCTACATTCAGCTTGTTGACGCCCGCACTCTGGTTACGCCATCCAACTAACCTGATCTCCCCTGTATCGTCACCAAGCAGAGTGGACGTCATAGGCACTGTCTCACCTGACTTGGTGTTCACTTCTGCAGTCTCGGGTGCTTGAAGGACAATTGCTTCAATGGTGTAGGGATCCTGTGAAATCTGCACATCTTGTATTTTTCTCTCCAATTTCGAGTGTTTTGGAAATGATGCGTCATCACCCTCATCTGCCACTCTGACATACGAATCATCCTTTGATAGTGTAACCGAATTGCCAAGTATACGTGAAGGTACACACTCGATCATTGTACCTTCATTCAATTGTTTGGAGTTGATTAGTGAATTGTCAATCGTAAGTATGAGCGGGCTACCTGCCCTGTCGACTGCAAGGCACATGAAGCTACCTTTCCCTGTTTCTTCGCCGATAGAGATGATTCGAAGGGGCATTACCTCCACATCTTCTTGTGAATTTGAGAACTGCAATACTGTGCCTTCGTCGCCATGGATCTCAAAGTCGCCGCTGCCATACTGTGGATTACCTTGCTTTACTCGAACACCAATTAGGTGCACCTTAGAACCGGTCTTGAACACCTTGGGAACCCTTGATTCATCGACATTCCAGATGACTGCTCGCAGCGAGCGAGTGCCTGCCTCGTCTGAGAGTTGTAGCTGGAGAGATTTGTTTACCTCCCCCCTTGCATTGACAAAATCAGTTACTCTGGGGTTAGAATTGACGATGCCAGAAATGGCTGCATTGTCCTGCAGAGAATTTATCGCATCCACTGTGATAGTCAGCGAATCAATTGTAGGGATAGATGAATCCTCCGGCATAGTCTCAATCGTACTATAGTTACCAAGGTTGATCACTGGTTTGCCGTCAAGACCTGCCCTGACGTATCCCTTTACTACCTTGATCACATC
>DAINRW010000421.1:0-1167 GCA_036741615.1 Nitrososphaera sp. | reverse complement strand
CTGAAATTGATAACAAAAGGAAGATTCACCTCATAGTACATGGGCAACGTCATCTCATAGAGTCTGTAAAGGACAAACTTGTTACGGCCAAATTCCTGCGAGAAAACATGCACTCTGCATCCCTTGATAAGGCTGGTGATGTTGGTGATTATGTGGCGATGCTGTGGCCTCCAATGGCTCCAAAGGAGATTGTGGTGAGTCAGATAACTGGAACAGGTAGCGATAGCGGCGGACAAGGCATGGGCGCATGGGCATCAATCGCCCAGAAGGAGCTTTTTAGGATAACACTGTGATATCTATCATTCTCATTGTCCCTCGCACAAGATAACCGTCTTTGAAACTAGAAGACAATTAGTTTAGCTTATGGTTTATCGAATTACACACCGGCAATTAATAGCAAATCCCTGCTCGAACCTCTATGAATGCTTTCGATAAGAACTGGAGTAATAAAAATAGGGTGAGCGCAGGAGACAAGTTGAAAGAAGCACTTGCAACTCAAGGTCCACTCAAACCTCGATTAGAGACAGCATCCAATAAGCTTCAGTTACAGGTATCAAAGTTAGATGCCATAGTTACCAAACTAAATGAGAGAGATGCCTCTTTGTTTAGACGAGTAGTCGACGCTGTGCAGAGACACGACACAGATACCACCAGGGTGCTCTCAAACGAGCTTGCAGAGGTGCGCAAGGTCTCGCGCACACTGGGTCAAGCCAAGATGGCATTTGAGCAAGTCTCGATGAGACTTTCTACTATACACAATATGGGCGATATAATGGTCGCACTGGGGCCGGCAATAACCTCCATAAAGAGCCTGAAGCCCGGTCTTGGAAGATTTGTGCCTGGTGCAGACAGTGAGATCAACACCATGCAGACTTTACTCAATGGTATCATGATGGAGTCTTTGCAGGGTGGCAGCAGTGGAATCGAGATTAATACGGGTTCTGGCAGCGACATCGATCAGATAATGATGGAAGCTTCTGCAGTCGCAGAGCAGAAGATGAACGACAAGTTCCCATCTATTCCTGCTAGCAGCTTCAGAATCTCCGACACTGAAAGTCAGCAGTGATGTAAAATGGTATCAAGAACAGGAATACTTGCAATCTTTGGAGCAGTTGGGTTTGCTATAGGGTTTTTAGCGTTCTTAGCGTCGCCAACTGTTGCACAGGC
>DAINRW010000420.1:0-1180 GCA_036741615.1 Nitrososphaera sp. | reverse complement strand
CTAGGTGCTAGTAACAGCAGAAATGTCAAGACCAACAACAGCCTCCTCTCCAACTACATACCCATCATGACCTGGAGGAATATAGAATGTATCTCCAGGACCATATTCCTCTTCTTTTCCACTATCTACCATTCTGGCTCTGAGTCTTCCAGATATTATGTAACCATTATGTGTCAGTTGACAACTATATGTCTTGGCTAATGGTTTCTCTGACTTTTCCCAAGTCCATCCAGGCTCAAAGGTAAACTTGGCAATCTTTAATTTGCCAATAGTCACAACCTCTACCTCTCATTGATTGCCGCACCCATCCAAATAAGCAATTCTATCCTAGTATAGTATACGAACTCGTAAGAATCTGGTAACCGTCATAATTATTGTGCATCATTAAAATCAATTCTGTTAACTGTTTCGGGATTAACCAATTTGGCAGACAGTTGGTAGGAAACAAGGAAAGGTTTGTCTCCCGGAGACCAAAGCCCCACGCCACTAGCAACAAATGGTATGGACGCAGAATAGTAGGGAGTGGATGGCCCATAGTCTGGCAGAATACTTCCTATAATCTGAGGAGTCAGTTCCGTTAGATTGTGAATTGAGGATGCAAGGTCTATCCAATTGGGTGATGACTCATCATACTCACCGATAATCTGTGAAAGAGTTTCATTGTCAATATTTACCCTACTCAGCAAGGCTATCTCCACTGGGCTGGATGCTGAATACGTCAAAACACCTGAATAGAGCATGCCGTCCGCTCTATGGGGCAATATGAGTGCAACCTGAGCTGTTTCATTCGGGCCAGATTTAGATGATAAAATTAAACCTTGCCTATGAATCGATTCGTCTGAACTGCTCGCATTAGCAGTAATATTGGAGCTAATGTCGTCAGACTCTTGAGAGGCCGCGTTTTGGGCGAAGACTTGTTGATAAGGCGTCTGAGAGTAATTATTGCTCCCTACAAGAGTGTCATCAATAAAAGAAATACCCAAGAATATGATAGTTCCCATCCAATAAATTGACACCAGAATCACCATCGTTGATTTTTTTGTCATTAGCATGTGTGGACCTATGTTGTGCACAGGAAAGTAGTTAAGCTTTTTCTGGGCTTAGGCTTTGACTCTTTTACTACAGAATCCTCCATAATCACTGGTTTTACATCCCAACTGATAGGTAGGGGCCAAGTTTT
>DAINRW010000419.1:0-1180 GCA_036741615.1 Nitrososphaera sp. | reverse complement strand
TATATGATAACGACTACTCTACAACAAATAATCGACGAAAGGATATCTTTCCTAAAAGAGCAAATTAACCCGGCTAACAAGCCAGAGGTGAACAAGACATTTCAGATACAGATAGACGCCATCAGGTCTGCTGCTACTGCTGATAATATTGAAGAAGTTGAATCTCTCATTTTGCAGAAGAATGAACAATTGAAGAGCAGCAAAGATGTATACGAATCTGACAGAATATTTGCAGAGCTTGATGGCTTGGAATGGCTGCAGCGGCAAATAGCAGTCTATGCTCTTGTTGGCCGCTCAATGAAGAAAGGTGTTAACACAAAGATATGATGCCTGCAACTAATACGGCATTTCTCATTAGCAAGTCGCCTTCTTCTTATCTATGCTGCAAATGTACTATCAAGCCAGCTGACTATTACGTCCTCACAGGGAATCTGAAAGCTCCAAGCGAGATGACACCGATATGCGATACATGCTACAATAATAATCAATCACACTTGAGGGAGAAGAACACAACAACATGATATTATCACCAGCATCCAAGAAATGGCGAGGAGCCTACTATGCTTGCCGTATCTGTAAACAAAATGCTGACTTTATATGTCCAAGAGGTCTTACCCCAATCTGCATAAATTGCAAAACGCGCTATATTGGAATCTTCGGGTCTAAAGCATTTGAAATCATTATAGAAGAGAGAAAGAAAAAGTAGAAAAAGAAAATGGCAGCATCAAAACGATAGAGTAGCAAAGTATAAAGACTTACAATTTTTCTGAAATAAACCATGAGCACTATCAAATTTGATGGAAGATGCGCTAAGTGCGGAAGAGAACCGCTAGCAATTGGATTGCCAGTTTTCAGAAACTCAGCAGTTCAGGGACAAGGAGGTGGTGGTGGCGGCGGTGGTGTTGATATAGCCATTTGGTGTGTTGATTGTGTTAGGCAATTGCTTCATCAAGAAGGAGAAGATGAAGTTGTGGTAGGAGGATAATCCAGACCTTTTTTTCTCCACTTCTGTCTTTTTTGTTTTCTTTGAATTCAAAAGCTAGAATATGTCATACATTGTAGTACAAAGTTGCATGTGTGTAACCTGATGTTAGCATCTGTCTTATCTTTTGATGAGCTTCGATTCCTCACTTGATCTATAATACTTATTAGAATTGCTCGAATTTTCTGCCATATCTAT
>DAINRW010000418.1:0-1184 GCA_036741615.1 Nitrososphaera sp. | reverse complement strand
ACTTGCCAGATTGTATATCTGAGTTGGCTTAATCGTTTCGTCAAATATGATGACATCCGGCTTGATCTCTTTGACAATTTCACTTACTTCTTCTGCCTTCCCCCGACCAATACCAAATCTTGATTTTGTTATCTGACGCTGAGTCACAGTCTTGATGATAGAATATCCAGCCGCATCTGCAAGCGATATTGCCTCATTTATCGCCTGCTCTAAAGGATATGTTACGAGAATGGCCTTTCTTGAATTTGCCATTTATTCCTCATCGCTATTGGCACTGATGTACAGCTTGATCCCCAAGTATCGTTCCAACTTTTTTGCAAATATCTCATCAGGTTTGAGTGTGCCTGTTTCGAACTTTTTGAGAAGCTGCGCCTTCTCATTCATCTTCATGCCGAGCTGTTCGTGTGTCAACCCCATTTTCATTCTAGCTTCTCTTATCAGACTTGCAAAATTATGCGTAAGGATAGTTTCATCCGCTAACCCTATCCTTTTCTGTGGTTTTGTTGTTGTAAGCGGTCTTTTCTTCTTGACCGAAACCTGCGGCATTATATAGGGCTTTCCTCGTTTTGAGCATGCAATACAAACATTGAACACGGTGCCATCTACTACTACCATCTTTTTATCAAAAGTCTGGTGCCCGCAAAGCTCGCAGTATGACATTTGAACCCCCTATGTGAAGCGCGGATTTAGCCTTTTCTCAGAGTCTGCTGAACTGTCATGTTGATCACTATTTCTGCAATATCACTTGCATATTCTGCAACTCTGCGAATATTCTCAGTTATCAGCTTGATTCTATATAGTTCATTGACATCTCTAGGTTTAGACACGGCCCTCAGTATTGAATTTTCCATCTCGTCTATCTTACGGGCCTTTTCAATCGCTCTATCCGCAGCCTCATAATCACGTTTAAACATTGACAAACATGATTCATCGAGCACCTCTAGGGCAAAGTAGCACATATTGGATATTTTTTCTACAATGTCTTTGTTGAGCGGCTGGCGTATCTCTACGACGTCTTTGGCTATTCTTACTGCATGATCTGCCACCCGCTCAACTGACTTGGCTATCAATCGATATCCCAGGCAGTTGCGGGGCTCCTCGAGCCCTATCTCTTTCAGCAAATATTCATTCTTGATTGCTATCTTCAATTGACGCACAATGTAAAAGCTGAACCTGTCAACCTC
>DAINRW010000417.1:0-1185 GCA_036741615.1 Nitrososphaera sp. | reverse complement strand
GATTTCATGGCAGGAACAAGGGTTATTGGTATAACTATCTATATCAAGAAGAAGAACTGAAGTCTTGGATCGAAAAGGTCAACAAAATAACAAATGACCCTAAAGCAAAGAAATTGCGAATTTACTTCAATAACCACTATGGGGGGAAGGCGGTTGCCAATGCCATCCAGTTCAAAGAGATGATTGAAGGAAAAGAGGCCTCGAAAAAGGAGAAGGACGCAAAGCACAAAATATTGAATGCTTTATCAAATTCGACCGCTCAAAAGAAACTTTCTGAATAGGAGCGAGAAGGAGAGTTAAGATAAATAATTTCATCACATTGAAGTAAATAAGACCCATCTACTTTTCTATAACCATACTTGAAAATAAAGCTCTTTTCTTTAGTCGGTATTGATTCAAAATCATCTTTTGATATTCTTCTGCATTGTGTACATTCAAAAGATACTCCAGTTCCTTGTGGGATTAGCTCCTTTGCAAAAAGACCTTTTCCCCTACCTCCTGCGTCCTTTAATTCAAATAACTTTGCAAGCATATTTGTATCAGTCAGTCCCTAGTTGTTCATACATTTCTCGGGGAATCAAGTATTAAGCTTGATCTTTCAAATTGAGTAAAATCTTAATTAATTCAGGATAGCTTTACGGTTATGCAAGTCAACAGAGGGGTTAGTTAGTTGCCCTAGTTGAATACTTTCTCATCCATTGTAGCAAATTTATTATTGACTCTACTAGTTCTTGACCTTTAGTTGTGAGTCGATATTCGACTCGAGGGGGAATTTCGTTATACGAACGCCTCTCAAGTATGCCGCCTTTTTCAAGCTCGCGTAATCTGTAAGCAAGTGTCTTGCTGCTGAACCCTTTTAGAGTCTCGCGGAACTTCTTATATCGGACTGGACGGGTTGAGCAGCATAGAGGTATTAGAATTTCAAGTGTTCCCCTCTTTGTAATCAAATTGCGCAGTTTAGCGGTTTCATACATCAACGAGGATGGATCATAGCCTTCAAAGAAGCCGCAGTCTTCTTCTTTGTACAAAGGAAGTTTAGACTTTGTTTCATGACTCTTAATTTCCATTTCTAGAGTACTGCTATTGCCTCACCTTGATAACTTAAATAGTTTCTCAGGTAAACATTAAGTAAATAAATAGATCAATTGAGAAGGAAGGCATAAGGAAGCTAGATGCCAAGATTGC
>DAINRW010000416.1:0-1186 GCA_036741615.1 Nitrososphaera sp. | reverse complement strand
TTTTCATATATGGAACTGATTGGGCGAGCAGTCAACGCCACAAAAGTTCACAGATGTTAACGGTTATACCATAAGGTATCTCGACTATGGGACACCTGACGCTAAGACCCTGATTCTTTTGCACGGAATTGGCGCTTCTGCGGAAAGGTGGTCCCGTGTAATTCCTGCTCTTTCAAAGTACTTTCACCTAATAATTCCTGATATTATTGGTTTTGGTTATAGCGACAAACCTGCTGTGGAGTACACAATGGATTTCTTCGTTGACTTCCTCAAAGTATTCCTTGACAATCTCAGCATATCCACGGCAAGTATCATCGGCTCATCATTTGGAGGTCATGTTGCCACCGAATTTGCTATCAGGTTCAATCGTATGGTCGAAAAATTAGTACTGGTGTCGCCTGCAGGCATGATGAAGACATCGACTCCAACCCTTGATAGATACATCATGGCTGCACTATACCCGGTATACGAGCATGTGTATGGGGCATTTAGGGAAATGGCCTACGAACCAGATGCCGTCAGCGAAGAGATAGTGATGGACTTTGTGAACAGAATGAGACTTACTAATGCAAAGTATGCGTTCATGTCCACTGTGCTCGGTATAAGATACGCACCCAAGATGAATGGCAGACTTTCCAATATAATTGCTCCAACCCTTCTTGTGTGGGGAGAACACGATAAGATGATACCGTTGCAGTATGCCAAAGAATACGATGAAATTCTCAAAAGGGAGCTTGTGGTGATAAAGAACTGCGGTCATACCCCATATGTCGAAAAGCCCACAATGTTTAACAAAATCGTCTTAAAGTTCCTTACAGGTAGAGAGAGCAATAGTTAGGTTTCCTTCTGCACAGATCCTTTGCGTCTACGCTCTATAGGTACAACAATCACCTGAACAAGATCTCCATCTTCTATGTTGAGTGCCTGTCTTTCGGCTTCGGGAATAGAAATCCTGCCTCCGCTCTGTACTGTAGTCTTGAACATTGCATTGTTGAATGTCAGGTTCTGAAGAACCGCAAAGTAGTTCTGCATAGCATCTTGTTGAATATTAGAAAACTGTCGGATGAAGTCCTTCTGTGCTTCGCTTCCCTTTGTGACTACTTTTTTAAAAGCTTCCATAGGATCTGTCGGATCGCTAGAACTCATGCGCATTAGCAAACACAAATATCATTTATTTAATGTTACC
>DAINRW010000415.1:0-1188 GCA_036741615.1 Nitrososphaera sp. | reverse complement strand
CCCTCCTTCCAAACCTAAGACCGGCTAGGGCTCTGCCAAAATGAGAATTGCTGCCCAATAGACCGTATCTCCATCAAAGGGTGATTTATTCCCTTTGATAGTCCCTTTGATGGTTCAAACCTCCACCTTCTAGGTGGAAAAACTTTAGTTTGACGCAGGCAACGATGCCGTTAGCATCGTTGCCCATGAAATCCTACTCTCGCGGCCAACATACGGTTTACCACCATCGTTACCACATCGTGTGGATTACGAAATATCGCTACAAGGTACTCACCCGCCCGATGAAAGAGCGCATCCGCGAAATCATCGCCCAAGTTGCGGCGGAACTCGGAGTCAGCATCGAAAATGGCGTGGTCTCCACCGACCATATCCATGTGTTCGTCTCTATCCCACCTCACGTTGCCGTCAGCGACTTTATCAAACGGGCGAAAGGGCGCTCATCGCGCAAGCTCCAACAGGAGTTTCCTGAGCTGAAAAAACGCTACTGGGGTCGTCACTTCTGGGCCAGAGGCTACTTCAGCGCCACCAGCGGTAACGTGACGGACGACGTCATCAACGAATACATCAACCGACATTCCGATGCGAATGAACCGCAAGACGTTAACCGCATTCGGTTGGACTAGTAGCTTTAGCTTGACTGCCGGCTTCTAGCCAGATCACCATACTACCAACTTTAAGTTGGTAGTGGTTGATTCTGGCTCTACCAGAAGTCTTAGAGGTTTGGCAAAAATAGCAGGAATTCAACCTAGCATCATTTCAAGATTTCTCAAGGGAGGAGCCTTAGAAGTCGGTTCGGCCATAAAGCTGTATATGGCATTGCCTGACGATATTGACGTAGTGAAAAGGCGAACTTTTCTTCAGATAATGGGGTTATACCCGTTAGTATTACAACTTAACCGTGACCTCCTATCATCTGAAGAATTACAAAGTCTTAATCCAATAGAGTCGGGCAGCCCCTCCGAAGAGGGAACTCGTCTGATGGCACTTGGTTATCAACGTGCACCAAGCTCGTGGGTAACACCCAATTCGTGGGAAAAGGCCATCCCTTTTTTTCAAGATGCAGAGAAGGCGTTTGGAGTGGCCTCAAGTCAAGCAGCCAGGGCGGCTCTAGAAGCTACTCAGATGCTTATTAATCTAGGTAATTATGACAAAGTGCAAGCAGAGTTGCTTCGAATAGAACATACATAT
>DAINRW010000414.1:0-1192 GCA_036741615.1 Nitrososphaera sp. | reverse complement strand
GCAACAACCAGCGAAGAACCACAAGAAGATGCAACAACCAGCGAAGAACCACAAGAAGATGCAACAACCAGCGAAGAACCACAAGGTGATGAGCAAACAGTGAGCAGCGAAGAACAAGAACAGGTAAACGCAGGTGAAATACTATCCAATTTACCGTTAGGCTTGAGGGGCATAACAATTCCAAGGTAGTCGAATAGGACAAGAAAAATAAGTTTCTGTTTAGCTAAGCTGAACAGGAACATATCTTTTTTATTTTCTTAGCTTTGCATTTATTTCTCTACATCCTTTAAAAGAGGCTAAAATACACAGATACATATCAATGCACTACTTAGAGAAAAGCCCTGGAACCGTGGTACTGTTTGAAGACTAATCTCTTACCTTGCCATTGTTGGATACCACATCATTGGGTCCTCCCTATTAAGTCACATTGTCGTAACAACGTACGATACTATGATTTTATACTAAATAGATTCTAGCTATACTACAAACTGAATGTTCTTGATATTAGCTCTCGAGACAGGCTACCATTAAGATATTAAACTGGATACAATAAGTCCTATCAAGGTGGATAACAACGCTCTACCTCGGAGCTTCGCTGTTTTAGCAATCACAATACTCTCGACCGTGATACTGACAGGATCACCGATTTCCTCCTTCGGACTGACTGCAGCGTATCCTTCAGAAAATCTGACTTACATTGACAAAATAACACAAACAGAATTCGAGTATGAAAGCCAAGAAGATCATCGTATCAACGAAGTTAGCAGCGATGGAAGCTTCGCAAATTCGCGTGAGCCGCAATTATTACAAAGCAGTTCAAATATCCACGAAGATAATGACGTTATAATAGGACGGTGCTACGATGGAGATATCGTAGTAAATGACAACGATGAAGTGACTCAGACAAACGTTGACGCTGTCAATCTAGAGGCAGATAGTGATAACGAATCTAACGACCGGGATGCTAATACAGTAGACCAACCTTGGACTCAGGTTGCTACCAATACCAACGAGGACAATGATCTGATACTTATCGTTGGTTGTTACGGAGGGATTGTAGAAATAAACGACAATGATAAAGTGACACAAACAACCCTACAATCTGCAAACCAAGTAGGCAATAGCGACGACGAAGAAAGCGACGACGAAGAAAGCGACGACGAAGAAGAGTCAGAAAGCGACTAACAAATGA
>DAINRW010000413.1:0-1201 GCA_036741615.1 Nitrososphaera sp. | reverse complement strand
CGAGTCTAGATAGCTCTTTTGAATTATCTTTTGTCTGCTGCAATGCAGTACTGAACAGTTCCATATTTGCAGAGACTGCATTATTTGTTAATCGAGTAGCTGCAATTACATTGTCTGCAAAACTGCTAACTACAGTTCCATATGTCTCAGCTATTCCTTTTGGAGATATCGACCAATAATTCCAAAATCTGCTATTTGCATTTTCTACAAATGGAGTCCACACTGATTGATAAATGCTAATTATTTCTTTTTGAGATTCAATGTAGTTATCTGCAATTTCTCTTGTAGTTTGAATGGTTTGTTCTTGTATGTCACCAAGTCTTTGTGTATATTGAGGTATTTCTCTTGCTGCTTCTTTTGTTGCCGTTTTAATTTCGTCTTTGGTTTCATCTAATGCTTTGTTGACTGCTTGTTGTTGTTCTTTTTGTATCTGTGATGGAGATGGTGTTGCTGTATCTTCCTCTTTGCGGTCTTTTTTCGCTGTTGACATCAGCTACAAGATACAATTGTGGCATATAAATCATGGTAACTGATACCCCTTAATACCATATTAACCCATAAAACTCGGCTTCTCCTAAATGCGACCGTCCTTCAATTCTCGTAACCAATGGCTTACTATGGTAATGAATACCTTTTATCGCCAAGGTTTATATATTATACAATATAAACAAAAGTATGTCCAATAAAGATAGTAATTCGACATCCACATCCACATCCACATCAACAAAGTCCCGTAGCGCTGATAACCTATACGATACAATAAATCAAAGCATCACAAGAGTAGTAGATGAAGTAGCAAAAGCACAACCTCAGTATTCACAATCTGTATCCAATCTTCAACTTGATTATATACAGGCTGTCAAAAATACAGTTCAAAATGCTCTGGCAGCTCAAAAGAACATAGCTGATGCTAGGGGTTTTAGCCTCAACTTACCATTTGTAGGTCAATATGCAGAACAATTTAGCAACCAAACAAATGAGATTGTAAACAATATCGTAAAGACAGTACAAGTAAATAATCAAGTCGCTGTCAATAGCCTAGATGCAGCAAGGGATAACATCAGAATATACACCAGAACAACAGATGCAATATTGGAATTCAATAGCAATATAGCAAAAGCATGGACCTCATTCTTCTCAGTCCCTCAACAACAGTTCTTCAGACCATAGCCTGATTTTCTGGCTATCGTCCAAGTTTTTG
>DAINRW010000412.1:0-1209 GCA_036741615.1 Nitrososphaera sp. | reverse complement strand
TTTTTACTGTTGTACAACTACGGTATTAATTTGAGTTTGAATTTGATGAGTGTAGGACAAATTCAGCAGTAATGCTAGTGCTGCAGACTCCAGACTCCTTATATCTCGGGTAACATAATTCAGCTCGATATGACATTAGGAGAAAAACTCTTTGAAGAGAGTGGCAATATAACAGGGTTCAAAGTGACAAGGGTTCATCCAGTAGAAGGAGTAACCATGGAAGCGAGCTTTACATCTGAAATAAGGGGGATGGGCAGGTTTCCAAGTTGCAAGAATCTAGGTTCAGGTACCATTACTCAATATCCTCATGGCATGGTTGACGCTAGCTGGCAGGGTTCCGTGGCAACAACTGAAGGTGGTGACCAATTCATGTGGTGGGCTCATGAAAAGAGCAAAGTGGGTGAAGACGGAAAGGTCAGAGGACTAATCATGGTGACAGGATTTACAAATTCACAAAAGTTATCATGGATGAATAATCTGATTCTAGCTCTAGAATCAGAAACTGACTTTAAATCCCAAAAGTTCAAGAATACTGGGTATGAATGGAATAATAAAATAATATAGTACAAGGAAGAAGTAAAGAAGTTAGTGCCAGCCACTGAGCTTAGGTCGTGGGTTCAAATCCTACCCTGCCCACTTTTATCAATCTGGTAATCTGCGGTATTGGTCTGAGATTGGTTAAGGATGTTGTCGGACAAATTCAGCAGCAACACTAAAGCTGTACCCTATCCTTTCTCATACATCTAGTTCTGATATTATGAATTGGAAACTTAGGGATTGAATCTGGAAAACCACTTAAATAATTATGATTATGTCATTCATTGGATGAAGAGCTTCGAAGGAGGTTCACATAACAATAATGGTAGTTGATGAGAAGAAACTGAATGAATTTGTTGAAAAGGTCGGGAACGAATGGGGAGCTTCAATGGGTTCATTGCTTAATTTTGTAGGTGACAAGCTTGGATTGTTCAAAGCAATGGCGGGAGCAGGCGCGTTGACACCAGAAGAACTAGCAAGAAAGACAGGCACACATCCTCGAATGATGCGGGAATGGCTTGCTGCTCAAGCTGCTGGCGGTTTCGTTACATACCATTCTGCTACTGGCTCATACATCCTCCCTGACGAACATGCTTTAGCGCTAACAGATGAGAATAACCCAGCATACATAGCAGGCTTCTACCAGGTATTAGCAGGACTTTACAAAGACCA
>DAINRW010000411.1:0-1210 GCA_036741615.1 Nitrososphaera sp. | reverse complement strand
AGAAGAAGAAGAAGGTAATGACTCAGTCGACGTAGAGGGGGCTGTAGATGACTTCATAGATGACTTGTTTGGGAGGCTTGGGCTCAGATAATTAGCCTCATTTCGAGCTAAAGCTCTACAGCCAACAAAGCTTTTCCAGCATTTCGCCACCAAAGAATTCAATGATTAATTTGTAGAATTAGGAAAGAGTAAAGGTACTCCGGGGGGACCATCACGTTACAAAATTGTATGGATCAGTCCTTGAGGTAGCGGATGCTCGCCACACTGATGGTTTTATCGCTTAGGATTTATCATTCTCCGATGGCTGCTTTGGCTAACCTAGCCAGATTCACTGAACTTTGTCAGGATTGTCAGTGATGTCAAAAGTTACCCAATCAAGGATTTGATTTTTGTGGCTGTGGTAGAGAAATTAGTCATTGTTGATGTCAACAACTAAAAATCATCCACGTTGAGTTTTTTACTCGAATAGATTCCGAATTTTCAGACCGTACGCTTAAATGTATTATGGGAAATGAAATTTAGAATGACTATAACTAGAATGAATCTCAATGCAATAATAATAGCGATAGTAATTGCAGCAACATCCATAATAACAACTACGCTACCAGCAGCAGCTCAACAATCCACTGTTCACATAATCAAGGATGGCACAAACTCCTATGTCATATCTGGTGGCTCATCCAGTGTTGGCAGTTTTGATACAACCTATAGAGTTGTAGGGGAAAGAAGTACCATAAGGTCAGAAGAGAATCTAATCGTATCTACCATTACACACGACTTTAGAACCTCTCCAACAATTGGGTATATAACAACAGGTGGTGCGAGTACGACTGATACTGCTCAGGATGCTACTACCACTACTACTCTTCCCAATCCATTTGCAACTCCAGAGCAGATAACCGAAAGAATTACGACCGAACTCAGAAGCGTGATTAGCGAAGCAGAAAGGAATACATCACAAGGCCAATTCGTAGAGATAAAGTGTAACTTCGGTAATACCTTAGAAGATATGCGATGCCATTACGTTGCATTGCTTCAAGCGGGACAGTGATAACATAACAGCTTCAAAGAATGGTAAAGAGCATTCCTACAAGAATAAAAGAGAGAGGAAGAAACGAACCAATCTTAACTTGTAGACGTTGTTGTTCTTTCTTTCTTAAGCCTTGGTGCCTCTCGCGCTAATGACCTTATTTCTTCTTCTGTTGGCTCT
>DAINRW010000410.1:0-1210 GCA_036741615.1 Nitrososphaera sp. | reverse complement strand
ATTTAGTGAAGCGAGGATCAAGGAATTCTTCTATTTTTTCTATTTCTTTGCTCTGAGCAAGCTGAAAATATTTGTGAATAAATTGTCTTACTCTAAGGGATTCTGAAGAGGACAAGGATATATCTGTTAAATAGCAGTGAATAGAATTTTTATAGCTTTACTATTTATTCAGTTTAGTAAAGCCTGCTTGTTATTTACATAATTAAATATTTCATCTCTCAATCTCAAAGAGACTACAGATAGGTTCAAGTAACAACTTCTGTTCTGAAAGAGTTTCAATACAGGGAAATACACATATGGACAGACTCGGAATTGCACTCTGAAATGCAGATGCAGAACTAGCAATATTGGTTATGAAGGAGTATTAAAACACAAGACCTATTCAAGTCAAAGTTCTTCATTATGTGCACTCTTGTTGAACTCTTCTCTTGCAGACGCTAGTTCTAGATGCAAGATCGCAGAGCCTGCGTAACTTAGAATGTTCTTATTTTGTATCAGTTATGTTAGCATGTGCATTTCTAATATGATCTTGTAATTCCTCTTTGTTGCGTGCTGTCAATCCGCATATATCACATGTTTGCTGCCGCGGTGTCAGATCCTCAGGCTCTTTTCCACTTGTTATGCTCAAATATTGCTCATCAGGCATAGCAGCCTCTATTTTGGTAGAGTTATTTTCATTCTCTTGACTTGTATTTTCTATTTGCACCATATATGCTAGTGATGATCAATTGTTTGTCCAATATAAGGTAATTTCCAGGTGAGATACAAAGAAGTACAGTTTGACACGTGAAATCAGGACAGAGATAATAACTTCTTAGATAGAATGGAGAGCATGTTTAGGAGCCTTACTTTTTTATTATCTTATGTCTTTAGTTCCGCTAACAGATAATTGAGATTAAATGGTCTTTGACGATAACGATCTAATTCAAGCAAATGCAACAATAATTTCAGGGGTTCTTATCCTTCTTTCACTTACCACCATAACCGGAACTTCCTCTTTGCCACTATTAGACAGAACAATGATCGCATCTGCAATAATTCCTTTTATTGCATCGACTGTATTATTACTCACTCTGCGAGTAAGCGAAGCCAAAAAAACTGATTATGCTAGAAAATTGACAATATGGGGATTGATATTTCTCGCAGTTACCGTGCTGCTCTTGTTTGGACTTGTATGAAAATCGAACAAGGTATTGCTAATAACTTTCTT
>DAINRW010000409.1:0-1220 GCA_036741615.1 Nitrososphaera sp. | reverse complement strand
TGGGGCCAAATGCCATAATGAGTCCTAAAATAACAGCAACTCCAGCAATGATCCCAATAATAATCCAACCTGCTGAACCTTTATAGAATCTGCGCTCATTATTTTCTGACATATCAGAACAACGTATTGGTCTGATCGATAAAATACTTAACTGGTGAAAATAATATATCTAGAAGCTCGTTCTGGATCAAAACAAAGCATAACCGCTGAGAGAATTAAATGTCAAGCTCGCTAAATAGCGTTGATGATTTTGCCTATGGGCTTTTGACGCAACTACATACAATTAGTTTCACCGATACATAAGACAATCAAGTACAAGATGTAAATCATATTATATTATAATCTTCGTATCGAGGATGGCGATGTATTGAAATAGCTTGCGTGCGATATTATACATGTACTTTAAATTACGTGATTATAATAATTGGCAAAGAAAAAAGATAAAATTTGTTATACGACAGGAAAAAAAGGGATTCCGCGTCTCCTTGTCTTTGGTTATCCTCAAGAAGCGCCTCCAGTAGGCGGCTTATTATGGTCAAAGAGAGTTTCAGACTCCATTAGCAAGTTAGGCGTACTTGACATCAAGAATATAAGTAGTGAACGGTCTATCGACGCGAAACTTAACACCCGGCGATTTCTTAGAAATATTCTACCATGCTTGATAATGGACTTTCATGATGCAATGCGCGGGTTTCTCACTTTTCCCCAAATAGCATTGTTGGATAGTTGGGGCGAACCAAGCATATTTCTTTGGGGCCTTCTTAGGCTATTTCAACCCCGTACTAGGATTGTCGTAGTCTTTCATCACTACGAACCCCGAATACTTCCAGCTCGTCTTTCTGAATTAAAATCTCATTTTACTAGAGCATTTGCAAACCGGTATAACTCCATCATAGAGAAATTGACACATAAGATGATTAACGACTCGGATATGATATTGACAGTAAGCCGCACCTCTGCTAGACAGATCTCGTACTTTTATGGCATAACCAAGGAAATTCATGTGATAAATAAAGGACTAGCAGAAGAGAATAATTCACCTCTTAAATCTGACAAAATACGAGTAGTTGGCACAGGGGTGGATAGGCTCACTGTTGACATAGACGCTCAAAAGGATATTGATTTTTTCTGCATAGGACGCATTGAAAAGCTTGATGGTGTCGACAGAATCTGGACAGCTCTGAGGAAGCTTCGTCCAGACGTTAACTTTGTCATGATAG
>DAINRW010000408.1:0-1228 GCA_036741615.1 Nitrososphaera sp. | reverse complement strand
CCCGAAATATCTAGGCTAGGGTAAGCAAGTATCCTTGCAAGATGTAGAGCATACTCGGCCAGCCTATCAGTGTCATCAGACGATGTAACGTGAGTGACGACGCTACTTCTCCAATCTTCAATTAATGGCTTGATATCGGCGGCCAATTGTGTTCTCAAGTGGCTGGCGCATATTTATGTCAATCATAGTAGTCTGGAGTGCAATTCTGATAATATCACCGTATCATAAAATTCTTCTTTTACGTTATTATTTTCACTTTTGTACTGAGCCAAAATATATCTGAGTTAATAAAAATTAAGATAAATGCTTTTATTCAAACTTTCCAGCCTTCATTTCTATATGTCAGGCGGTAAAACGAAGAGTATTGTTGATAGAAAAATCACTTTTCTGGGTCTGGCTGCTATAATAGCGGCGCTGGCGGCCGTTAATTTTTCTGAAACTGCAGTTGCCTATGCACCTGATGACCCTGCAGCAGTGTATTCCTGCTTTGAGACAAATGAGGATGGAAGCTTCGTGACACAAACAAACAACGAAACTGGAGAAGCAGAGCTTGTTCCCTGTGAGATTGATACTGGTGACCATGCATGGATGTTGACATCCTCTGCACTGGTCCTTATGATGACTCCTGCGGGGCTGGCGATGTTCTATGGTGGTCTATCAAGGCAAAAGAACGCTGTGAACACACTTCACATGGTATTCATTACTACCGGTGTTATTGCAGTGCAGTTTGCGCTGTGGGGATACAGTCTTGCATTTGGACCTGATGCAGGAGGATATGGATTCATAGGAACTTTGGATTGGGCTGGACTACAGCATGTACTACATGATGTGCCTTCAAGCCAGTATGCTATCACAATACCGCATACAACCTTCGTAGCATTCCAAATGATGTTCGCTATTATTACACCCGCTCTGATCGTGGCATCCGTAGCAGAGAGGATGAAATTTAGCGCGTTTATTATATTCATAATCATATGGGCAACCTTTGTTTATGACTTTGCTGCCCATTGGACATGGCAGATTGCCGCACCTGACAACTATGGAAGAAACCCTGACTACTGTGGATTTGGATGGACCGGTTGTCTAGGCTCACTTGACTTTGCAGGCGGAACAGTCATACATATTACCTCTGGTTGGGCCGGTCTTGTAATCGCTCTCATGCTTGGACGCAGGCTGGGATATGGCAAGATCCCAATGGAGCCACACAACATATCACTTGTTGTCTTAG
>DAINRW010000407.1:0-1229 GCA_036741615.1 Nitrososphaera sp. | reverse complement strand
GAGAAGAAAAAGCCATAATCTGAGCTGTCTAAGAATAGCTCAAGATTAGATTGTTTTCCGCCGAGATGCTTATGTATACAAAAATACATGTAGCATAGCTGTATGACGACTGGTAGCAGTACTTCTGCAGAAAATAAATCGAAAACTTTGTACACTCCTTTATGTGATTTGTTACACATCCGTTATCCTATCATACAGGCAGGAATGGCGGGCGGTATTACAACTCCAGAGCTTGTAGCTGCAGTTTCCAACGCTGGCGCTCTTGGAGTTCTGGGAGCAAACAGACTTACTCCTGAACAAATACGAGAGCAAATCCGCAAAATCAAGACATTGACAAATTATCCTTTTGGAATAAATCTGTTGAACGCTCCACCTGAACCAAACGTCCAAGAAGTACAGAAAGTCCAAAGGATTCTTGACCAATTCAGACGGGAATTAGGCCTCCCACTAAGAGAGGAGAGAGCCAGTGAAGTCACACTTCCGCCTTCACGCCTTTCTGAACAAGTTAGTGTTGTCTTTGAAGAGAAAGTACCAGTCCTTAGCTTTGGTTTAGGAGACTTGCCACGGTTCATCAGTGAAGCGCATACGACAGGAGCAAAAGTAACCGCAATGATAACTACAGTAGACGAAGCAAGGAAGGTGGCTGATGGTGGAGCAGATGTCATCATAGCTCAAGGTTCTGAAGCAGGAGGGCATCGTTCTTCATTTGCCTTAGACCAAAATGGTGACGCCCACCTTGTAGGAACAATCGCTTTAATTCCTCAAGTAGTCGACTCTGTCAGAGTTCCTGTTGTTGCAGCTGGTGGGATTATGGATGGACGTGGGATTGCTGCTGCATTGTCGCTTGGCGCCCATGGCGTATCGCTTGGGACAAGATTCTTGGTGGCAAAGGAGAGCGGTGCATTTCCTGCATACAAACATAGATTGCTGCAAGCAACTGAAGTCGATACCTTAGTAACAAAAGTATTTACTGGTAGACCAGCACGCAGCATAAGAAACCACTTCACTACCGAGTTTGAGAAAGCCGGAATAAGGCCATTATCCTGGCCACTGCAAGGTATAGCTGCAGACGACATTTACAGGCAGGCACAAATTAAAAACAATGCTGACTATTTTCCAATCCTAGCTGGTCAAGGATTAAGGCTATTGGGAGAAGAAGAGAGGGCAGCTGTGAGTGCTGCTGAGATTGTAGAAGAATTGGTGAAAGAGGCGATACAAGTCATAGAAAA
>DAINRW010000406.1:0-1231 GCA_036741615.1 Nitrososphaera sp. | reverse complement strand
TCCACTCATCATCTGGAGAATCTGCATGAATCCTTACTCCGTGTTTTTGGGTACCTGTCTCTGCATCTAGTTCAAAAGCGTCGGAGTCTTCCTCTTCTTCCAAGTCTATATCATTAGCTGATGTCATTAAGAAATTATCGTCTGCTTCTGGATCTTCGCTGTTTAGGAACCAGACAGGTTCACCATCCTCATTGGGGTAAAGTTGCTCTATTCCGAATTTGTCTGGGGCTGCTAGCGCTTCATTTGGCAGCATGCCTAGCGATAGTAGAGATGAAATTGCTAAGATTGCTGCCAGAAACAGCTTTTTAGAGAAGTCTAGGCCGTATATTCTTGATCGCATCGGAACGCATGCATGAGATGAATTATTTTAATCATTGCGGAATTCTTTTCGAAATTGTACAATATGATTTGAATATACTTGATCGTTCGATAATCGATTTCGGAAGTTATCCTCTTTTTATTTCTAAATTTTTGTCAGTCTTAGGTATTTATGTCACGGAAGACTCCATTTTTGGTGATCTTTACTTCGTTTGGAATCTTATTCATTCTAGAATGGTTAGCTTCTATGTACTAGCTGCTATGGGGGACAAAGTGGCGGCTTCATTAAAAAGCTGCACACATAATGAATTCTTATGACTGTATAGAAAACTGGTCAGTGTATGGCAAACAAGCACTATAATCATCTCTATAGGGCCAATATCGCTTTTCAACAATGTTGCAATAACCGCTGGGTACAATATTGTTGTGGTTTTTTTCTTTGTTTATCTATGGATTTTTCCCAAGTCGGGGAAAAAAATGAGAGACCATAAGACTCTGCGAGGGCAGTGACCACTATCTCATCGTTACCTCTCCGCTGGCGACAGAATGGACGCTGACTTTATGGGCGTTCATTTGACTCTCTGAATCGAAGGCCTTTCCACATTTATCGCATCTGAAGGTCTCTTTTTCTGTCTCTGACATTGACTGTTCTGACTTGAGTCCTTTTGTAATATAATCTCTGCAGGAATGTCACAATAGATAGACATTCTATATATTCATGCGCTAGATCACTCTTACAGAGAGCTTAATTGAAGCCTTATATTACTGCTAAAACTCATTCTTCTTCCAAACCTTCATGAGAACATCCTCACGATCGTCAATCTCGCCAGCTATTGCTCGAATAATTACAGCAACAGTGATCGCTGTCATTCTTGTAGCTGCCAATTTTACGGTAATCAATGCGCAGCAGCAA
>DAINRW010000405.1:0-1232 GCA_036741615.1 Nitrososphaera sp. | reverse complement strand
CAAATTCAATCGCGCAAAATCGCGAGTTGGGCGGAAAATACTCGGATGAAAGAAGCGAAAAGAGAACTTTATCCGTCAGACCTGACTGATGCACAATGGGAATTCATCAAACCGTTATTGCCGCTGGATGCTAACACTGGGCGACCTCGTAACGATGACCGAGAAGTCATCAATGGCATATTGTATGTCCTGACCACGGGGTGTGGTTGGGAATATCTGCCACATGACATCGAGACCTCCTGGCGTACTTGCCATCGGCGGTTGCTGGAATATCAGCGCCGCCGCGTCTGGCAAAAGATCGTCAGTGAGTTGATGAAACTCGCTTATCGGAAAGGCAAAATCAACCTCAATAATGCTTACCACGATGCCAGCGTGGTAAAGTCAAAAAAAGGGGCAAAGACCAAGTAGGATTTTCAGGAAAACACCGTCTGAAGGGCCTCAAACGCCATGTGGTCATTGACGCCAACGGCAATCCACTCAACTTTACTTTGAGCAAAGCCAACTGGCACGACCAACGCAAGATCCTTGAAACGATAGACGGCATCAAAATCGGCAAACGTCGCCGCCGACCGAAACGCCTGGGACTCGACAAAGGCTACGATAGCGAACCACTCAGACGAGAACTGCGGAAACGTGAGATCGTACCGAATGCCAAGTATCGTAAAAATCACGTGACGGTTCCGAAAGGGCGACCGCCAAAGGATAAGCACGAGAAGCGTTACTGTCGGCAACGCTGGAAAGTCGAAAGAAGCTTTGCTTGGCTTAACAACTGTGATCGTTTGAATCGTTTTCTTGAAGAAAGTCAAAAAACTTATCGCGCTTTTATGCGAGTCTATTTCATCAGACACTACTTGCGCCTTTTGTTTTAGCGCCTTTCAGAGTTTTGACAAGACTTCATATTCCATCTACCCCAGGAATTGTAGTATACCCAGGCTTCAACTCAAACGCTTTGCTGCTGTTTTCGAGTTTTACATACACAGGGATACTTGAGTTGTTGTGTAAAACGGTTTTTAGGTGTTGGTCGCACTGGTCTTTGCCATAATCTTTGAGGGCATCAATAATATTGGCTTTTGTCGGTGTGGCATTCACCAATAAAAAGAAGAAAGTTAAAAATATGATGCTAAAAAAGGCAGTGATTTTTTTCATAGTTTTACGGATAAAAATGTCCCTCTTTTCTCCCGTAAGCTTACATTATTATAACTCTGTAATGAGAAAAGTCAATACTCTGCTTG
>DAINRW010000404.1:0-1233 GCA_036741615.1 Nitrososphaera sp. | reverse complement strand
AAGCTCTGGGTTCCAATAGTGCGTACAAAGATAGGCGGTGGTTTTTTAGACTTCTCTTTTTTTAGTTTACTCCTCTTACTGTGCACTCCACCATGAAACAAGAATCTCTTTTCTAAGTGATAATCTGCAACACAGCGGGAACTCGATCGACAGATATATCAATGGTCAATATCTTATGAAAACCCACCTCTTCCCTAGAGGGACTATCAGCTACTTGTTAGGGTGATGAATACAAAATTGACATATGCTTGCGAGCGAATCGTTGATCAATACTTGTAGCCGGAAATACTGTGAGGATTGTGAGGTAGTAGTAGTAGTTGTTTCTGTATACCATAACTCATACATAATTCGCTTTTTGTGAGATTAAGCTTGAGGGCTCCAATATGCTAATTTCTTTCTGAGAGTTAATATAGAAAAGCTTCTAGTAACATGATTTGATTGCGTACCTGATATTTTCAGCCCCGTTGAATTCTTGAACTCTGAGTCATGTTTTTAATCTACCCGACATCGCTTCCCGTTGCTATTCCATAACCCATCTTCTTCCTTGCACTTTCCATTTTTTCAACAAAGGACTGGCCCCAATGGCGTTGGTACTTCGGTTTGATATTCAGTGTAAATTCGAAATTGTCTGCTTCCAGCTGCAGTTCAAAGGCCTTGCCTGTCTTTGCTACTTGAATCCCTCCGTCAGACATTTGCTGAATTATGTTTATAGATTCACTTTCATCATATTCCGCTGAATAATTTGTAACAAGGCTATTTGGAATCTCCGGGTTGAAATCTGCCATGGCCTTAATGATACGCTTCTGCCCCTGATCACTACATTTAAGCTCAAAGTTAAGCAAAACTTTCTTCCTGTTTTCGGCCATGCTGTGATGTGTTATACCAGCCTAAAATATTTTTCTATTTGAAATATTAGTAATATCATCTTGGAAATCCTGTAAATTTTTGGTCACAGATTGTAATTAATTTGTAGTATGTGTAAATTGGAAGTCAGAATGTGATTGAAGGAATATACACACTCGTATAGTAAGTGAGAAAGGCTAAATTTTTCATATAATTCTAGAAAATTTTGAAACATACTACCTTATTTCTACGCAACAGGAATGCTATTCTTAATTGTCGAATATCCTGGGACATTTATGTATCCAATGAATGCAATTATAACGAACAAAATAAGCCCTAAGTATTAGATTTAGAAGATTTTATAAAATAACGATTGTATTTGATATGCTA
>DAINRW010000403.1:0-1234 GCA_036741615.1 Nitrososphaera sp. | reverse complement strand
TATACTGAACTACGCTGGCTGTTCCAATTGTAATATGAATTACAAGATTCCAAGAGTCATTGAGGTTTGTTATATCAGAATCAAACCAAGGAGCATTTGCTGCCTTTGCTCCTGTCATTGATGCGATGATAACTCCCATCTGTATTTCATCATTATATTCTCTATCTGCTTTCTTTACATTTTAACTGAATCGTACTAGGAGATTCTTTATGCTGAAAGGACAATCGCTGCATTGTGCGCACCGCTACTATCGCCGTAGCGCATACAAATGTTCCGCCGGCTTGCATCAGCTGTTTTAAGTGAAGCTGACAAGCGACATATTTTCTGCTGCTGCCGATTTCTTATCCTCAGGGACACCTTAGTAATTGTTGCTGATACGATCGCTGCAATTGCAACCATTCTATAAATTGGACTTTATAGGGTGACTATAACTAGCCTAGCACCTTTACGGGAGGGAGGTAGCAGTAGGTCATCTTAGATAAACGGGTCAACTATCCTCTTATCCTTCCAGTTAAATTGATGAGTTTCCTCTCAAGAAATGATAAAGGCTGGCTAATTGATTGATTGACTGGATAAGCCATTATTTACCCCTGACCTTGTTAGGCTTTGGCGACTCAGGTCGCTAATAATCTGTTGTTAGATACCACTTACATAAGCTATTATATTTATGGATGTATACACTATTGCAATGTTTAGCCGGATAGGAGCGGTCATTTTGCTTGTGTCTGATATGAAAAGATCAATCAGATTCTATCGCGACACACTTGGTATGGATCTAAAACAAGAGTCAAAGGACTGGACAGAGTTTTCATCACGCGGCACTGTACTAGCCCTCCACCCTGCGAAAAGAAAGAGGATCAAAAAGAACAATGGCATATTGGTGGGATTTAGCATAAGCGACTTTGATGATGTCATTAATAGCCTGAAAAAGAAAGAGGTCAAATTCTACAAAAAGCCCAAGCAAGAGCCTTTTGGTAAACACGCAATAATCCAAGATCCTGATGGACATTTGATATCAATTGTTCAGATGCCACAGGAGGAGCTTTCCCAAATTCCGTATTATCATGGCTTTGCGCCAGCCTGATCCTTGAACCACACATATACTGGAATAAGGGGATGAGCCAATCTTATCTCTTGTGCTCCTTTTCTATTGTAGCACACCATGATCATCCTGTGTGTCAGCGCCGAACGGATGTCTGATGTAAGCTCTGAATCCTTAAGCGGACCATACAGC
>DAINRW010000402.1:0-1235 GCA_036741615.1 Nitrososphaera sp. | reverse complement strand
CTGTTTGACATCTTCGATAGTATAGGATGTCGATATTGTAGATTCTAACTCACTTCCAAGGCTTTTTGCGTTATCCACTAGGTACTGCTTACCTTTCTCGGGAAGCTGACCAAAATAGTTCTCGATTTCCATGATTCCATCTATTGCAACTTGCGCTGCTTTTCTAAAATCTCTTGCCCTTGATGCATTTTGAGTGGGGCTTAGGACACGAGTTTTGAATCCCTGAAGCAATTCGACATCATCTTTTCGATGACTTCCTGCAAGGAATTGCATGATTGGAGGTTCATTAAGTATCATTGTCTTTGCTAATTCTGGATTCTTTGAAACACAGTATAATGCAGTGAAAGCGCCATAAGAAGCACCTACCAAATGAGCTGGTGCAAGGTCGAGCTTTCTTATCAGCTCAGCTAAATCTCTAGCATTATCTTCGATGGTGTTATCTTGAGCAACATTGCCAATCCACTTGTTTGGATAAGCAAACCTTCTGCTGTATGAAATGGCACGATATTTTTTTGAAAAAGAATCAATCTGAAACTGCCAGCATCGATAATCATCGAGGCCGCCATGAATAAAGATGATGACTGGTGACTGACCTTCTTCTCCTTGGTCTACATAATGCAATTGCCGTCCACATATTTCCATGGTCTTCACATTATCAGGCATAGAAAGGCCATTCTCCTGTATGAATGAGTATCAAACTGTCATATAAAAAGAAAATAGCGTATCATGTCTACTTGAATATCTTAATGGCATTGCTGAGGTAGTGGGTTCAAATCATACCACCCAGGACACTTCTTCTAATCTAGTACAATACTGTATTAATTCGAGCTTGTTCTAGGCAGTTGTCCGACAAATTCAGCAGCTATACTAATGCTATCGTAAGTTGTGTACAGATAGAGAGAGTTAGGGAGACTTTTATGAAGAAGGAGGATTACTTTCTTTAGCAACTTCAAGCAATTGTATGTTTACTTTGTTAATCAGAGATTCCATGCTCAATGGCTTTACTGCAAATTCATCAGCGCCATAATCCATTATCCTTGTCTTATGCTCCGATAGATTCCTGTCAGCCAAAACAAAGACCTTCACCTTCCTGTTCATCCTTTTTACCTTTAGGATAAGCATAACGCTTCTATCCTCTGCTATCTTTCCATCAACTGTAATTGCATCGACTGTATCTCCAAGCTCTGCTAATTTGTCAATACATTCCTGCGCAGATAATGCTTGATGAGTTTCAT
>DAINRW010000401.1:0-1247 GCA_036741615.1 Nitrososphaera sp. | reverse complement strand
CGTGCTCGCTTATCACCATAGCTTGAATCGAACTGCGTGAAATATTTGTCGCATCCCGAATAAAACTTTTGAACCTCGATAAATCTAGCATGCCGCCCATTCCCATAACCTTGTTCTTTTTGACTCCAAGAGTCTTGAGCGCAAAATAAGTCATTGGATCAAGTGGGTTCGTAACTACTATTACAGTTGCGTTCTTTGCATAAGCCGCAATCTTTGACACGACATCCTTGACGATACCTGCGTTGATCTTGAGGAGATCCATTCTCGTCATGCCGGGTTTTCTTCCGACACCCGCAACAAGCACGATATAATCAGAATTGCGCAGATCTTCGTAATTGTTTGAACCACGTACTATTGTGTCAGATCCTCTTTCTGACAGCTGATGATTGATGTCCATTGCTTCTCCCTGGGGGAGGCCCTGCACTATATCAAGCAGCAGCACGTCTCTATCAAGCTCTCTCAGCCCGCTATTAAGGGCAGCTGAGGCGCCTACCTTTCCAGATCCGATTATGGTAATTGTCATAGCTGAACTTGCAACTGGGGATTACTTATATAAATTATGATTGGAGCCGGGTCAGCTTTAAATTATTCAGCATATCAAGTCATAACGAATTGTCAAAGAAAAGAAGAGACGACAGCTACTTTGCGGTAGATAGACGTAGAAAAAGAAAATATATGATGATTATAATACCCGTCATAATCGCAATAGCTGCTGCTGGTATTGCAGGAGCTATTTTCTACCAGCCCCCTACTGCAATGGCGATAAGTGGAATAGATTGTGATAGGTCTGAGCAGTTGAATTATCATATTCATTCACATTTAGATATATTCGTTAATGGCGTACAGCAACAAATCCCTTCAAATATTGGGATACTTTCTTCCCCATCTTGCCTGTATTGGCTTCATACTCATAGTGATGATGGCACTTTACATGTTGAAGCCCCCGAAGCCCAAGGATTCACAGTTGGCCAATTCCTTGACATTTGGCAACAAACTCACAATTCAACAGCATTATTTGACACCGTATCTAACATGCCCGCGACAGCATATGTTGATGGTGAGATATTCCAAGGTGATTATAGATCAGTACCTCTAGAATCGCTCAAACAGATCGTTCTTGTATATGGCACACCTCCTGAGGATATTCCAGCTGACCATGACTTTGGTAGTATAACACGATAAAAGCATAAATGTGATATAAAGCAAAAGCACAAGCTAGCGTGGCTATGCCAAGAGTTGCAATCCTG
>DAINRW010000400.1:0-1262 GCA_036741615.1 Nitrososphaera sp. | reverse complement strand
GAAGAGAGAGCACCGAAGAAGAAAGAAGAGAAAAGAGAGGAAAAGAAGAAAAAGAAGCCGCAAAAGGACAAAAGTGGAAGTATTCACCTGTCTTGAATTATGCGACACGCTCTAATTAGGCAGTTCAGTAAACCACCGGCTCTGCCGGTGAGACTTGAAAAGGCTATGCCGTTGCTGCGATAGACAAGAGACGATTCCTCCGGAGGTAAGCCCCGAGGGGTAAGGAGGAATCGTCATGCGAGAATGGCAGAGCTTAGCCCATGTGAAATGGGAATGTAAGTATCATGTAGTGATTGTGCCGAAGTATCGGCGCAAGGTGTTGTTTGGGCATGTGCGCAAGCGGATCGGGAAGATATTCCGGCAGCTATGCCGGCAGAAGGACATTGAACTGGTGGAAGGTCATGCGCTGCTGGATCATGTGCACATGGTATTGAGCATACCGCCGAAGTTGAGCGTAGCGATGGCGGTAGGGTATCTGAAAGGGAAATCAGCGATACAGATCCACCGAGAGGCGCTGAACGTAAAGCAAGGCTTTACGGGCAAGCATTTCTGATCGAGAGGATACTGCGTAAGTACGGTGGGTTTAGACGAGCAGATGATCCGTGCTTACGTGAAGAATCAGGAAGACCTCGATCGCCAAGAAGATTTGTTTAACCAATAGCCCCTTTTAGGGGCTTACCTCAAGCCACCCGCTATGCGGGTGGTTGGTGACTGGTTAACCGCATGATAGACAATAGGTTTGTCCCATCGGTGCCTGCTTAATAACCCCAGTTTACCAAACCTAGCCATTAGGGATTGCGCAGTTTCAAAAACCCTCGTTTTATTAATGCTCATGTTGGCATAAGAGACCTTCCCAAAATAAGGCACATCTCGGTTCAGAAAGTCGGTCAATAAATCTACGTTTCATAACACGTTGACTCTATGAGTTTTTTAACCTAGGCGTCATAGTAATTTCTTAGTTGCAATTAAAGTGGATCCGAAGGAGTATTGCGGTCTGGTGGCAGATAATGTGGGTCGAGTTTAGTTATTGTGGGGCCGGTGCTCCCTTTTGGTTGCAACCAATCTGGGTCCCAAACGGGGCCTTGATTGTGGTCCCAGACGATTCTCATTGCGGGCCACTACAACTATGCTCTTCACTGAGAAACTTTCCCACGAAACAAAAAGGCACCTCATCATACTCACCGTGCTCTTTGTCGCTTCGGCCGTATTCGGGTATTCTGCCGCGACATTGCATCCAGAGGAAGCATCAAAACTCCTTGACA
>DAINRW010000399.1:0-1281 GCA_036741615.1 Nitrososphaera sp. | reverse complement strand
GGCACTGGTTCAGTCTGATGGGAACCGCTAAACGATAGAAATTCCTAGACAAATGGGGCTATGGCAGGCATATGATATCGATCTCACCTACCCTGGCAAGAGGTCCATATCATGGAACTTTTACAGCTCAAATGCCCCTCATGCAAATCGTACGACATCCACTCTCATACGCCCTATAGCACCAAGAATCATGGCGTCCGTGTCATTTACCAATGTCAAAGTTGCCTGGACTATTTTTCCGAGACGAAAAATACCCTCATGGAAGGCTTAAAAACGCCTGTGAGTATGATCTGGATCGTGATCAAAGCACGAACCGATGGCATGGGCTTAAATGCAGCGACTCGCACTTTTGAATTTGCCAAAAATACGATTCTGTCTTGGGAGAGAAAGTTCAGTGATCTCCATCAGGTACTCTTTTTATACACACTGGTTCATGAGTTTATAGAAGTCGTCATCGAAGGTGATGAAGCCTATACTAAAGTTCACCACACTGTCCCTCCACATGAGTCATCTGGGTGGACCATCCTGCTGATGGATCGAGCCAGCCGGTTTATTTGGGAGTTAGATTGTGGTACTAAAGATCGTAAGCTTTTCAAAAAAGCTATCGCCACATTGGAACAGATTGTGAACCGTACAAATGATCTCAGTCTGTTAACGGATGGTGAGCGTCGCTATGGTAACTTGCTTTTTGAAGTCTGTTATGAATTGGTGAAAACGGGTAAGCGAGGACGGCCAAAGAAAACACTAAAAAGAGGTATACGCGTCAGGATTAAGAATAAAGGATCACAAGTGCATAAAAAAGGTCGCAAGCGACCGAAATATCAAAGTCCATGGGCAGAGCATCCAGAGACCACCCATACGATTGAAGAGACTGACATTCATGCGAATCATGCTGAAGCGTTCTTTAGTTCACTTCGGCGAAAATGTACGACCTTTAGACGTAAGACAAATATGTATGCCAAAAGCACCCAGGGGTCGCAACGGCTTTTACAGGTGTATTGGGTGGTGCACAATTTTATTCGCGTACATTTTACCACACGAGAAGTTCCAGCGGTGGCATTGGGGGTGATCGAGAGGCGGCTATCGGCACGTGAGATTTTCCACATGCAAATGGCATAAGTCATGATTTTAAAAGGGAAGAGATAGCCCCATTAGACTGAACCAGTGCCCGGCGGTTTAAGCGTCTATAATTATACAGACCGCCCAGTTTTAGGCAGTGAACTCCTCAATTGTGTGGTGCATCGCCTCCACATTTCGTCTCTGACTTAAGAATCGATGTGC
>DAINRW010000398.1:0-1295 GCA_036741615.1 Nitrososphaera sp. | reverse complement strand
ACCTAACTACTGCGGCTTCCTCTATCCCTTGCTTTTGCCCTTTGTGACTGAAGCGCAACCTGTGAATATATTACTATAACTAGACCTGCAATCAATATGAACATGAACACGTATTGTTGCATCTGAAATCCTGATCCTTCATTTGGCTGCGAAAATCCTCCACCAAATATGCTGCTCAGCGCGTTTGAGCCTGCCACTATCATACCTGCTATTCCTATAGCTATTAATACACCACCTATTACCGTCATAATCTTCTTATTCTTTACCAATGAGAGCATACCCAGGCCAGCTCCACTAGCTGGTGAGCTTCTTCCACCACTCTCTCTGCTCCTATCATTATTGTTAGATCCACTCATTCCAAGCTAACATCTCCTAGAGTTCCTGTAGGGAAATAGTCAGTTAAGGATTGTAGATAGTTGTTATATGAACATTGAATAGTAGATCGATGATTCGACCCACAAAAGAGAGCGAATGTTATTAGACGAGTTTGCCATAAACATTACTTAATAGTCAAGTTACCCTGATCTCTCGGTTCGTCTGTATCAGTCATGAAAGGAGCTAGAGATTTTATTCTCAACATCAACGGCCACAACTAACGATTAAGAAGGCATTCTTGCACAGTTCAGATCGTATAAAAACGACATACCTACGGATTGCGCTGCACAATTTAGACGCAACAAGATATTCTTCTAGGTTGAACTCTATTGCGCTTTTCAAAAAATCCAAGCTTTCCAAGTTATAGTCGCTCTACATCAAACTTCTGGCGATTCTTCTTTCCTTGGATGTGCTTCAGGGTGTTCTTTTCGTCTGTGAACTTCCATCTCTTCAATCATTCTGAATCGCTGGCCACAGACATCACACGTTCTTGCTCTTTTTTTATGCTTCCTGCCTGCCAAGTAGTCAGACAAGCGCATCAGATAGATTCCAAAGCCCCACACTGCCTCGATCTTTCTCCTGTTACCAGTTCCTTGCATAGCATGTAATATAGCCTTTTAGTAGATCATCATCAAATATGCCAAAAAATCCTAGGAGCACCACTTTACAGGCAATCCTTTCCGGATATGAATTTAAATTATGCCGTTCGAGTCGAACAGGGCCTCTGTCAGTTTAAAAGGAACTAGGATCTATAACCATGACCATTTTAAAAGATATAACATCATGCTTTGAACAATTTTAGGTGGCAATGCCCTATGAGGATATTTCTTTGATAGCTAAACCAACTCTGGTTTGCATATGCCCTCTCTATGCATTTATTGCCAGAATGCTCACTCAAGAAATACCTTTACCAAATTATC
>DAINRW010000397.1:0-1297 GCA_036741615.1 Nitrososphaera sp. | reverse complement strand
CGCTTCCAGGCGGCGGCGCAGAAATCTTTCACGAAGACACTAGAAAACAGATAGTGATCGGAAAATGTTCGGGTGAAGAATGGCTCGACACTGCTCGTCAGGCACATGAGCTGGGATTGAGAAGTAACTGCACAATGCTCTTTGGCCATGTGGAAAAGCCAGAACATATAGTCGACCATGTAATAAAGATAAGGGAGCTACATAAGAAGACGAAAGGATTTACTACGTTTATTCCGCTCAAATTCAGCCTTGAAAATACCCCGCTGGAACAGAAGGGACTGGTGACTGCAGAAAGCCCGTCTACATACGACCTTCGTGTCATAGCAGTGTCACGTCTGCTTTTGGCAAATGTGCTTAACAACATTTCAGTATATTGGGTAGCCTTTGGCAAGAAAGTTGCGCAGGTGGCTCTCTCGTATGGTGGCAACGATCTAGTAGGAACGGCGTTTTCTGAAGAAATATTCAAGGCTGCTGGCAAGGCTGGGGGCACTTCAATTCAGGAACTTGCAACTTTGATCAAAGAGATTAGGCGCAGACCGGTCCAACGTGACTCATTTTTTAATCCCATCCTCGTATTGGATTGATAATTATTAAGAAAGAGAGAAGCTAGAGAGTATCGCGTAGTGTTATAGCAGCTTGCCTTAAAATTATAAGCTTAGGGATATGCTAAGACAGCCTGTTTCAAAGGTCTTTCGAGTGCAGTATGGCATTGATAGCAGGCACCGCATCTTAAACAGATAAGTAATACTGTGCTTCTTGCAATCAGAACAGTACTGCTTACAATTCACTAGACTTGCTCAAGTAGATGTGTTCTTTTCTCATAAAGAGATATGCCTATTTTCATCCTATGTAAGGTCTGAAACACTGAAGGATGGAGGGATGATCATAAATTAAACGTCAGCCATATCTTCATGAGTGGTTATGTCGATGTATATCCGCATGTTTCTCTCTGAGCAATAGAAAATTTTATTCAATCTTTGTCGGACTACCCTCACAAGATGGGTCTGTATATTACGTTTAACAAAAAACTCATTGTTCGGTCTAATTCATGAGATGATTTGCTCTATGTAACATTAAAATGCCCTTCTGTGAGAATGATGTCTCTAAAAAGGGCATAAAATTATTGGATAGAAGACTTATAACCGATATAAATTATAATTTCTATATCAAGGTGACAACATGTCTGACGAAAAAACAGTCATAGTCTTGAAGTATATGGGTACAGAGCTGGATCTGGAACCCAAAATTCTAAAAAAAACACTAAAAGGAATAGGGGTTAAGGAAATATATGTTGGTA
>DAINRW010000396.1:0-1299 GCA_036741615.1 Nitrososphaera sp. | reverse complement strand
GTATTTAGATCAAGTCCAATATATTCAAGAAAGTCTGCGCTGCCGCAGAGGCTGGAAGTTGATCTGTTGCCGTGCTTGGCGACTCTTACAGACGCCGCAGCCGCCACTATAGCTGCTGCGGTGCTGATGTTAAATGATTTTCTTGAATCGCCACCTGTTCCGCAAGTATCAATGAGAGGCCCGTTGACTTCAGGCGTTATCTTAGTCGCATGCTTTCTCAACGAAAGAAGAATTGATCGAAGCTCTTCTGGCGTCTCTCCTTTCATTGCCAGCGCAACCAGAAAAGCTGCAACTGCTGTATCGGGTACCGCAGCAGCCAGCATAGCATCAAGAGCGTCAGTTATCTCTCCAACAGATAAGTCTCTCTTTGAAACCAACTTTTTTATTTGACCTTGCAAACCTGTTGATACAGTCATCTTTTCACCATAGAAATAAAGTTCAAAAGCATCCTCCGTCCTTCGCCGGTAAGGACAGACTCGGGGTGAAATTGAACTCCTTCCATAAGAAAATGCCTATGTCTTATGCCCATTATCTCGCCATCATCCAACGCTCTTGCAGTGACTTCAAGACATGACGGCAGCGTATTCTGGTCGGCTACGAGCGAATGATAACGGGTTGCCTTGAAGGGGTTCGCAATATTTTCAAAGAGCCTGTCGTGCGTATATTGAATGGGGCTTGTCTTCCCGTGTCTGATTTTTTTAGCATTAATGACCTTGCCACCAAATGCATGAACAATGCCTTGATGTCCAAGGCACACTCCTAGGATAGGGATTCTATCTCCAAGTTGTCTTATTATATCTGTACCTACCCCAAAGTATTTACGGTCTGCTGGATGCCCAGGACCAGGAGATATGACTATTGCATCAGGATCCATTTTAACAACATCTCTTATTGTTATAGTATCATTCCTTAGCACCGTGGGTTTGACCTTTAGTTCTCCTAGTATCTGAGCAAGGTTGTATACAAAAGAGTCATAATTGTCAATAACGAGTATCTTCATTCAATACACCAGTTTGAAAGCAGAGGGCCTGCTAGTAACAGAAACCTAAAGCTGCCAAAAACGACCGCCTCTTTGCATAGTCTCCAGAGTTGTGAGGAGCCTCACTGTATTTAAGCTTAATGTGATTATCAAAAGAAAAGTTAAGGATTTAGGAATCTATATAATACATACAAACTATTTGATTTTCGTAATAAATCTCAAGTGATCGTTTTGGTCAGGATCTTCGTCAATGGATATGGAAACATAGGACGCCGTCTTGCAAGCTCACTGGCAGTCGATAAAGAGATCCAGTTGGTCGG
>DAINRW010000395.1:0-1300 GCA_036741615.1 Nitrososphaera sp. | reverse complement strand
CTTCAGTAATGGACAGCCAAGTTGTGCCCACTATGATGAACTTTGGAGTACCGCTTACTGGGAGTTTTGCTGCAGGTTTCATCTTAGGTTGCCTTAGAGGCTAGCAGGGGCAGGCAATCCTAACAGGTCATTAGTACTAAATTGTTCTGGGTGTTTGCATACCTTGGGAAGTTACTCACTTGACGGTAGCCTTGAAGACATTCCTACTTTTGCGGCCAAGTTTTTACCATTTATTGCAGAAGCATTTGATCGGAAGATAAAAGAAATCTTCAATCTATTATCATGTCCTAAGGCATCCAACTGAACCATCGCCAATAATCAGCGCAGCAATTTCATGGTCCGCACAAGAATTCAGAACCGAGGTACATCAGATACTAAAAAACGGATGGTCTAACCTATATGGCTTCATTGCAAAGACGCGTATCAAAGTAGCTAACAGTAGCTATACATTTTGTAAAGATTCCTTCAGGATACTTATATTAACTGATGAATGAATAAGCTATGCATGTTTGTAAGCGTGGTATGCGACAAATGCAGTTCCCTAGTATACAAGATGAAAGCACTGCGTTCTGTAAAGGAGGTCTTGAGTCAGTCGAGCAATCGGTGTACGAATTGTGGTGCCTCTCTGAGCCTAGGAGAGTATCTAATAAGAGCCACAAAAACTTGAAGCAGATATAGCGCGTGGTACGGACAGACGCTCAGTCAATATTTATTTAGGTTTGGAAAGACCATAGGAACTGTTTTCGACCTTATGAAGCAGGAGGCAGAGCCATGCGCATTTGAAGACATGGTAGGTTCCATGCCCCCCGATCAAAATCATTTTTAAGGATATTTTACGGATATAGAATTAAAACATAAAGTCTCTTGATGAGAAAAAAATTGTCATATTCACCGTTGACGAACAAAACTGACGCGCTTGTTGTTGACCCAAAGATCTCGCCTGTGTATATAGCACCTATGAGTCACCTAAAGAGCATTTCCGCTTTTATATCTGGCACCGGGACCAATACAACCATGCAATCAATACAACTGCAGCAAACGAATGACGGGGTTTTTGATTGTATTATCGATAGATGACCACTTTTTATACAAACTTGCAAAAACATTTTAGGGATGTACAGCCAACAATAGGCGTTGGATCCTAATACTAAAAGATTCCTAAAAGTTCAACTTATGTGGATCGCAATTTCAATAGGTATCAGCCTTGCACTTGCATTTCTTCTTCCTTTTCCATTTGATATTATTGCAATAATAGCGGTCTTCCTCAGCATTAACTATTTCATTCGGCAGAGGCAGATGA
>DAINRW010000394.1:0-1301 GCA_036741615.1 Nitrososphaera sp. | reverse complement strand
AGTTTTCTTTATTTGATTCTCTGTCTGACTAGTTTCTTTTTTTCTTAATGGTGTCCTTGGGAGGAAGAAACCTTATGTCAAGCAAGCTAGAATCATTGATTAACTGACTCCACTCGAAGGGATTAGTGATGGTTTTGCTGGTTTCGCAATGTTCAATTTTTCCGAGGGTGTATAGTTTCAAATGCCTTAGACTGTAAAAAGTTGATGAGGATGATGATGATGATTGTCCCTTTCTTGTTGTAGTGTTACTGTTACTGTTGTAACTGCTTGAGTAGCAACTTTGGTCCTCTATAAGGCATTATTATGCTGCTATATGCTAGAAACAACTTTTTTGCTTCTTCAGTGTCTATAGTGTGTTACCCTTTCTAGTCATACCTATCTATAACCACCAATTTACCTGTCTTGTAGCCTGTTATATCAATAGAAACAAACTTGAATGTAAGCGCCTTAAGCTTCTTGTCCAAGGTTGCAAGCTTGTCCATATCAAACATCATGTGCAATTCGTCTCTGCCAACTTCGATCCTCGCAAGGTCACCGTGATCTCTTACGCGGACCTGTCTGACACCAAAAATTGTCTTGACAATTATCTCTGCATTCTCAATCCTTTGTAATCTATCATATGTTACCTCGCTCCCTGTTGGTATCCTTGAGGCCAGACATGCATTTGAAGGCTTATCATAAACAGAGAGATCAAAACTCTTTGCGATATTACGTATCTCAATCTTGCCTATGCCAAGCTCTATCATAGGACTTCGCACCCCGTTTTCACGGAGGGCTCTAATGCCTGGCCTGTAGTCTGTTAAATCATCTATATTTGTTCCATCGGCAATAAGTGATACACATGCCCTTTTTGCTTCCTTTACAAGGTGTTGACCAAGCTCTGTCCTGCAATAGTAGCACCGCATAGCATCATTTTTTACAAAGGAGTGATTTTCAAGCTCGTTATATTCAATAACTCTGTGTTCAATACCTATCTCCCTTGCGACTCGCAGCGCAGTAGCAAGTTCTTCCTGTGCCAGCGTCTTGTAATCAGCAGTTATGGCAATAGCCCCGTCTCCAAGCCCTTTTTTAGCAGCTAACGCCACTACAGCACTGTCGACCCCACCAGAGAGTGCCACTATTGCTTTGTTGTTATCTCCTCCGTTCTTTACGAACCAGTCTACCAGTTTGTTAAAGATTTCCATTTTATCCTCCTCCTAGCTTTTTTATGACTTCTGCCTTGACTTGATCCATCGCCTTCTTGACCGGTATTTGGCACTTTGTTGCGATCACCTTGATGTCTTCAAACTCAGGTTTAACAT
>DAINRW010000393.1:0-1302 GCA_036741615.1 Nitrososphaera sp. | reverse complement strand
GTAAACGGATTGCTTGAGTACTTGTCTTAAATCTTAATCTCTGTTTAGGTTATGATCTGCAGGACTTATCTACCTTAAAGAATTAGAATATAACTGCGGATTTAATTCTTGCACGAGGATAAACGCGTTCTACATCTATGGCAAATATTACTTATACCACTACTATCTTCTGCGGCTAGTACTGTGATTTTCAATTACATCGTCTATCGTCTCGTTAATGGCAACCTCTGCAATGTCGCTTGCATACTCGGCAGTCCTCCTAATATTTTCCAAGGCCAGCCTGATAATAGCCTGGTCATGCACATTGTTGTACTTTTCTATGCTAGCCATAACGTCATCTTCAAGCGTCCGAATATTTTCTGCAGTCTCAACTGTCTTGTCTGCAAGCTGATAGTCTCGCCGAAGTAATGCCTCAACAGAGTTTCCAAGCACTGTCAAAGCAAAGTGGCTCATTTTATCTATCGTTTGAAGGGATTTCTCTGGTATCTTGTCTCTTAGCTTGATTGCTTTTTCGGCTATACCGCAAGCATGATCGGCAACTCGCTCAATGCTCTTGGCTGCGACCCGGTAACTCAAGCAATCTGCTGGGTTTTCTAGTCCCATTTCTCGAAGCATCCTTCCGTTCTCCATAGCCATCACAAGGTTGCGTGAGATATAGAGACTGAATCTATCCACCTCATCGTCTGACTTGATAACCTCTTTTGCCAACTCGTAGTTACGTTCAGTAAGTGCCAACATTGCATCTCTATGCATTGACGAAGCAATGAGGTACATCCTTCTTATCGCAGTGCTGATGGAAAGCTCGGGTATAGACAGCAACACCTGAAGCGTAATATTGTCGGATCCGTCAGCTATTATCTCAGTTCCAATAAGGTTGCGCCTAACAACTTCTCTAACTGCATCGCGGAGTGCAGGGTTATTCCTGCCTGATTTTAACTTCAAATGAATAATGTCATATCCAGCTAAATACATGGACACAACCTTTCGCTTGACTGTACTGCTACTATCATCAGGCAACATTACTGCGGTGGATTGATTGAGTGAATCTCGCAGCCCACTGATAAACGGAAGTATTGACAGTGAATTGTCGGTTTCTCGGATAAGCGCCACTTGGTCACCTGCGTTTAGATGCATTTCTTCAATCCAGCTTTTTGGCAGCGATAAAACGTATGTTGACTTGCCTGTAAATTGCACCTTGCGAATTTCTCTGTGATTAGGCCCTACTAGCAATATAGTTATAAAGGTCCGTATATGAATAAACGGTTTATGGACATAAACTATAGGATACTATATAGTAAGCCG
>DAINRW010000392.1:0-1309 GCA_036741615.1 Nitrososphaera sp. | reverse complement strand
AGTGCAATCTTCTCGACCATTAGAAGAAGTCTCAACAATCGAGCTTGAAATACACAAATTGGTAAACATAGAGAGACGCAAGATAGGTCGTGTTGAATTACAGTATGACGATGCGTTAGCACAGATTGCAGAAAAACACTCAATAGATATGCATGTTCGTGATTTCTTTGCTCATAAAAATCCTTCAGGTGACAATTCATTCAAGCGTGCTGCAAAAGCAGGATACAAATATCGTGCATATGGAGAGAATATTGCTTGGTATTCTAGTACACGATTAAATAAGATGACAAAACAAGAAATAGCCAATAAAATAATGTATGGAGAGAAAGGTTGGTGGCTCTCCAAAAAAGGCCATAAAGAAAATCTGTTATCTGCAAATTATGATAGAGAAGGTTTGGGCGTATGGATATATAGCAATAAAGTCTGGGCTACACAGAATTTAGCTAAGAGGAAAACATGACAATAATCGCATATATTCAATCAGCATCCGGCCTAACAGGTCAAACTAACCTACATTATGCGTGAGTAAGTGTATCAAAACCGACTCATTGAATTGGCATAATGGTCTAGAACTGCAATTTCAGATAATCAATTTACATAAGAACGCACAATTTTCACTACGGTTCACGCCCGCAAATTTGAGCGTGACAAAATACACGGTCTCCACAAGAACAAAAGATATATGAGAAATTCCTCAAACCTTAAAAGTAAATTGAACTGACGGATATAGATGAAATAACAATGAGCGAGCCCGCAAAGGAACCAACAACAGTCCTATCTTTACCAATGCTAAAAACACCTCAAGAAGCAAGAGCGTTTGCGAAGAAAAATTTTGGTCATGTTGTAACTCATTGCTTTACAGTCCAAGCGAACCCTACATTTTCGGGTTCTGTTGGCACAGGCAAATACATTTTCGTGATAAGTGACGTTGAATTCCCTGATGCAGGCAGATTGGATAAAGAGCTTGTAGTGCAATCTATGGACAAACGTAATGGTTTCATTCCTGCTGACAAACTACCAAATTGGGAAACTACTGAATTCTCGATTGGCAGCCATCACTTTATTAGATTTAGGTTATTGAAAGGCAAAACCCCAGAAGATGGCGGTGGTTACGTACCTGACTCCACATTTACAATCCCTGTATTTTGCCCAAGACGTGATTTACTGATGGCCGATAAAGGATTGGCTAAGATGTATATCGACTTTATCAATAAATTAACCGAAGAAGTATCAGAATTGAAGGGTCAGCCTGCCGCCATTGCTAGCTCAAATAATGACTATTATCAACTTGAACAGGTTCAGTTTATGG
>DAINRW010000391.1:0-1310 GCA_036741615.1 Nitrososphaera sp. | reverse complement strand
AGAAAGCCAAAAAATTCTCCCTCCTTTACCTCAAATGAAATTCCGCGTACTGCTGGCACAATGCTATTTTTGTATGCCTTCACCAGACTGTTAACTTTGATATCATAAGGCAATGTCTTTTCACCGATTACACTGATGATGCTCTGCTGACATTGAACATGTCCATATTATTATATCGATGAATAAGCCCTGGAAAATCTGTTGCCTTCTTTTTTTTCAATCTTCGTTGCTGTATGGCTTCCCATTTTAGCGTGTATCTTTGAGTTACGTCTTCTACTCTATCTGCAGTAAAAGCCAACACATATTCGTATTCCTTTGCCCAATTTTCTTCGTAATGATAAGGGTGATTTAGCGAGACCGGATAATCTAAAGTAGAATCTACATGTACCCATTGTTCGCCTTCTGGATAAGAAAGCATAGCCTCATTCCAGCAATGGTCGAGGAAATCATGTACAATTCTTGTTTTTATTCCTAAACTACTTAACATAGCTCCAAAAAGCATAGACCATTCGCTGCATCTTCCGGTTTTGGTTTCTGCGATCTTTAGGATTTCGCCATATCTAGGAAAAGCACATTCATAGTTGCAGCTGTTGCAGATAAAGAGTTCTAATTTGCGCATCTTCCATGAGTTTCCTATTATTATTTTTTTAACTTGCATTATTGGTGTCACTGCTGCTACCGACCTATCATTACTGCAGCCGTCGAGAACATTACTTTGGCTATCACTTCTATTAACGCACATTTCACAGACAGGATCTTTTGGAGTCCATTTCATAAAGTCATTTTTGAACCATTTCAATAAAGGTATAATATTCCAGGCATTATCCTTTGTTGTTGTTGTCTGCAAAACAATCTCTTGCGGTATTAATGATCTAACAATCCTCAGAATCTTTGGGTTTCGATACTGTTCTGTGACTTTTTTATAAAGCAAAAAAGTATCTTTCAATGGATCAGAAGAAGACGGGCCAAATAGAGAGCTGCTGCAACCTAGCATTACATTCTCCTCTCTATACTATTGAAGAGCTACTTAATATGCAATAGCTGAAGTTCAATTATTATTATTATTATTCTTTGCAAAGGAAACATATTTCATGCCGCTTTCGCAAATACCTGGCTTAACATTATAACAGATGCAACCAGATTCTATTCTGGGATTATGAAATGAAATTGGATACCGTAAACTTGATCCTTCGCTATTTGGTATTAATGTGGTATATGGTTGATAGACTATGTATTCAGAGTCTGAAGGGTTATCACTATTATCTGACAGACCATACATAAGCTGCGATATTTGCACATGATACCTTATT
>DAINRW010000390.1:0-1311 GCA_036741615.1 Nitrososphaera sp. | reverse complement strand
GCTTTACACAGGATACAGTAATATTGTTGGGAATCTCATGGTAATATATCGTTGCGCAATGGCTGACCAACAACAACAACAGCGCTGCGCCATCTGTGGCTCGCGGTTTGCTGAGAGAAAATGCTACTTTTGTCAAAGCAGAATATGTACATCATGCACTGTCCCAGCAGACATAACGGGCTATACTACTAAATGCATCAGCTGTGACAGGAAAAAAATAGTTAAGCTTGGATTCACCACTCTCTTGAAGAGGAACTACTACCTCATAGGAATCATTGTAGCTTTCTGGCTCTTCACTGTATTCCCTCTGCCTTTCATGCAGCTAGCTGGTATAGACGTCGACCCAAGTGCATTCCAGCCTGTCTTGATAGCGACTGCCATCATGACGATTCCTTTCATATTCATGTTTATGGCGTGGCAAAAAAGGGCACCTAGAGGCTCTCAATAGGAATAAACCTCTGGGGATATTTCTCTAAAACCCAAATGTTTTTAATATTTTAGCCATCAGAGAAATTAAACCGCTGGCAGCAGTAACTGTACCAGTTAGGTCTACATTCTAATAGTAGTCTATCTGCTGGCGTTAGGGAAGTTGTGGCTTTAAGGTTTGAGCCTAGAGATTTAGCTATACATTCCCTCTGCAACAAGCGCTGCAAATTCAGTAGTGGAGAGATTGCCGCCTATATCCTTTGTCTTTTGATCCTGCCTGAGCATGCTGACAATGGAATCTTCTATCCGTTTAGCTTCTACCATTATGTTCTTGTCATCATATTTATCTGAGAGCCATTCAAGCATCATCTTAGCAGAAAGAAGGATAGACGACGGGTTGGCAGCATTCTTACCTGCAATGTCAAATGCAGCTCCATGCACTGGTTCAAAAAGCGCAAACTTGTCTCCAATGTTTGCAGCAGGTCCCATGCCAAGTCCCCCTACGACTTGCGCGGCTTCATCAGACAATATGTCACCAAACAAGTTTGTGGTAACAATAACATCAAATTCCTCCGGGTTGCGGATTAAATTCATCGACGCCGCATCAACATACAACTCGCTATACTGTATCTTTGGATAGTTATTGGCAACTGACCTACACACAGCAGAAAATAACCCATCCCCCTTGCGTAGGACATTGGCCTTGTGTACTGCGACTACTCTGTGCTTGTTGTTGCGGATCATAGCAATCTTAAAGGCATGTTCTGCAATCCTTCTGCTGGCCCGCTCTGATGTAACTCTCAGTGCTACAACTGTCTTTTCGTCTGTGTTGAACTCCCATCCAAGGTAGACATCTTCGGTATTTTCCCTCACTGTTACAAGGTC
>DAINRW010000389.1:0-1317 GCA_036741615.1 Nitrososphaera sp. | reverse complement strand
TTCCGCATTACGACAGCCATCCAGCCCCATGGGCCCAGCAGGCCTTTACCTGCTGCGCAGACCTGAATGGTGGATCAGCCCTCTTTTTCGGCTGGTCGGAATGTTATATTCGTTAAACATCTATTTACGCTTTTATTCAAAAATCTTAGAATCTTATTACACTTTTTATCAATAGTCACCATACATTGATACAATAATCCAGGAATTTAGTTACTCTAGTATGAAGATATCAAAAATCGGTGGTTCTGATAAGTCCGGTCTACGAGATAATCCAGATATTCCCCGTTCTTAATCGCCGGGTTTTGGCGGCTCATTATTGTCTAACCTGAGATATCACACCACCTAGCATAACTTAACTTAGGCACTCCCGCTTTGTTGTTAGAAAATGAAAGCTTGATTGATGACAGTGGATTGTTAGTTCATATGAAATTACAATTATTGATATCTTCACACAATGTAGCCTAATCTTTTATTATTGAGAGACCCAGGCATCACCAAAAATCCATACCTTGTGCTATCCTTCGACAAGTCGCGTCGCATTCGCGACTTGCGAAACACTTTCGTATCGTCTCTCATCCAGCTTTTCTACCACGGGAAGGATTTCTTTACTTTCAGGAGTGTTCAGTTTCTCCACGAAAGTAACAATTGTCTGCTTATCTGCTGGAAAATCAAGGTCTTTTAAGATTTGTCCTACCATAGCGGCTTTTGGAAAATCATTAATGGTTTTCTCCTTACGTTCGCCAGGGATTTGACTTTGTTTTCGAACCGTTCTTAGAGTTTGTTCTTCATTATATTCTGTTGGAATCTGTTCAGGATTGTCTCTTCCTGAATCCATATCAAAAGAACTCTACACACTAAGAATTATAATGTTATCAGGCCAGCTCACACGTTAGTCCTCTTATTATCGTTTAGAGGTCTTATGGACCTCCGCAGATTTTTTATTGGTACCTACCAAGCTTGTTTTATAGACAAGGCAGATGAAGAACAGAGATTAATGTGCAAATAATGGAAAGATCTCACTATTTCTTATTGCTGAAACCTTTCGGATAGCCCACCTGTTGTCTATCTTTGAAACTGCCAGCGACTCTCTTGCTCAATTCGAGTGCGCGCTTCGACTTTTGAGGATCGGTTGTCTTGAAGAAGACCTGCAAAGCACGAAGTTCGCCGACTACCTTCCTTTCGCCCGCCTCTTTAGCGCGATTGAACACTATTTGTTCCTGTTCATCATTTGACCGATCAAAGAAGCCAGCTCCGCCTAGTGCGCCTTCCTCAAGTGGCGGAACTACTTTAGGTCCGCGACCAGGCTTTCCTCGGTCC
>DAINRW010000388.1:0-1318 GCA_036741615.1 Nitrososphaera sp. | reverse complement strand
TCTCTCCAGTCAACCTCATTGTGACTAAATCATCTGTATTAAAAAATTTCATCGTCCTAAAAGACTTAGAACAATATAGATCCTCTAGGTTGCAATTGACTATAAAGTTACTACGGACAATGAATATCTACTTAGCTTAGTATTATCAGACCATGTCTACGATAACAACAACAACAACTGTGTCATATATAACGATAGAATCGAACTTGAGCAAGAAGAGCAGTAATAATAGTAATAATAATCATCGTTATTTTGCGCTCTGCAATTCATGCTTTTGGTGCGCATCGTATCTGCAACATATGGACACAGTTAGATGTCCAAGTTGCAAGATCGAGATTAGGGAATGCTTGCCTATTGAGTCGGATGAGAGATTCCTTTTCCAATATGACAGAAAGCGTGGAGTATCATTGCAGTTCCTTACTGCGTGAGCTGTTCGTTGCTATGATATTATTCTAAAGTAATGCCTCACTCCGTATATAATATCATAATCCAGGGATAGCAAGTCCAGTCAATTATATCACGACGTCATCTAGGACTGATTCCAATCATATACTGAGTTATAGAAATAGAGGCGAGATAAATAAATCCGCCTCTATCCACAATACAAAAGGTAGATCATTTATTGTTTTAGCATCTCAGGCTTAGCTTGTAGCACTGTAATTTGTTTAGTTTCCTGTATTACACTAACTTTCACATTTTCTCCTTAACAACTTAAATAGTTTCCTAAGTAAAGCATAACCATGGAAAAGAAACATCATCAACAACAAGATATCAAGAAAACAATACGCAAGACATACGGCAAAATAGCATTGCAAGAAAGTAACAGGGACTCTGGTTCCTCATCCTCCTCCTGCTGTGCGCCGGGCTGCTGTTCTAGTGGAGTAGGAGGAGTAGATTCCCCAGCCCAAGCGGCAACGGTCATAGGATATGAGACAAGTGAGCTTGAATCTGTGCCAGAAGCGTCAATTCTTGGAGTGGGTTGCGGAGCACCAGTGAAGTTTGCCGATTTGCAGCAGGGCGAAACAGTCGTAGACCTCGGCTCAGGAGCAGGGATTGATGTATTTTTGTCAGCAAAGAAGGTCACAAAAGTGGGTAGAGTTATTGGAATAGATATGACTGACGAAATGCTTGAGCGAGCAAGAAGAAATGCAAAGGAACATGGCTACACCAACGTTGAATTTAGAAAGGGAGACATAGAACAAAGAATTCCAGTTGATAATAATACAGCTGATGTCGTAATCAGCAACTGTGTCATTAACCTGACTATGAACAAGGTAGATGCTTTCAAAGAGGTTTATAGGATTCTTAAACAAGGTGG
>DAINRW010000387.1:0-1323 GCA_036741615.1 Nitrososphaera sp. | reverse complement strand
CTTTACATTCAAATACAGATAACAAACGCTATTGTTTGGCATTTTGTAAGTGCTCTACAATAAGCAAGTCTGATTCTTTTCCAACTACCTTTATCTTGTCACCTTTATTGATCTCGTCCTCTCCTCTGCTGCTTTTAGCCCGCCAGTACTCGCCGCCAACAATAACAAAACCAATTCTATTTGTAGAGATAGAATCAAGAGCGACTCCTTCTTCACTTTGAAGAACAAATTGCTGAGGCTTTATCTTCTTTACCTTCCATACCTTGTATGTTATTAGCGCCATAAGACCCGCAAAGGGGACTATCGTGATAAGAGATAACATTGCCAAGTTTTCAATATGCTCTTCCGTTACTAGTAGAGGCCGTACAGGTTGAGTAATCATAAACACAGTCCCAATAACTATTACTACAATGCCACCTATCCCTATTGCTCCAAAGCCAGGGCTGTAGAGCTCGTAGGCTACTAGCCCGATCCCAAATGCTAGCAGAGCAAAAGCACCCCAGTTTATATCAAGCCCTTGGCCTAACAACCCTAAGATTATGAAAACCGCTCCTGCTATTTCGACTCCAAATCCCGGAGACATTATACCATAAATCAGTGCAAAGAAGCCTATTGTCATAAGAGTGGTCGCAATCAATGGATTAGAAAGGAAATTAACTAATTGTGTTCGCAGGCTGGATTCATGTGTTATTATCTCTGCATTAGCGGTCTGTAGGATCTTTTGTCCATTCAGAGTAGTAACATTGGCTCCATCTGCTACTGCAAGCAACTCCTGAGGGTTTGCGGCCATTGCTTCTATTACATTTCGCTCCATGGCTTTTTCGGGTGTCAGGTTATCATTGTGGGTTATGAATCTGGCAGCCTGAGTTACATTCCTTTCATGAAGTTCTGCTAGCGAGACAGCTTTTTCAGCTACTGCATTTATCACCTTTGTATCATTTACCGGCTCTGTTCCTTGTACGGGTTGAGCAGAACCTATTGTGGTAACGGGAGCCATTGTAGCATAGTCTGTTGCTAAAAGTATGATGGTGCCAGCGGACCATGCACTTTTACCTTGAGGGTAGACATATCCTATCACGGGTACTGGTGATTGTTGAATGGAGTCTATTATGTCAAAAGTTGCATCAAGCGATCCACCAGGAGTATCTAATGCCAAAATAACAGCGGAAAAAGGAGTGTGGGATGATGATGCTGCAGCTGGCGAGGTCGATTGTAGGGCAGTAGAGATATCTTCAGCTGTTCCAGATGAAATGAAGTCTTTAACATCCACCCAAAGAATTGTTCGGCTATCATTGCCATTGTCATCCTGCTGCTGTGCAAATA
>DAINRW010000386.1:0-1333 GCA_036741615.1 Nitrososphaera sp. | reverse complement strand
TATAGTCCAAGCAAATGCTGCGTGACGAATACCAAGGCTGTTCCTATGAACAGCAGCCAGAACTGTACCATAGCCGCTCGTTCATTGTACATCCTGCCGGTTATCATTGGCAACAGGTAGTATATGAAACCGATAAACGCATGTGTTATCAGCCCCATAAGGAAGAGGTGCATATGCCCTACAACCCAATAGCTATCATGTGTCAGAAAGTCAAGAGGCATTGCACTATTTACGATGCCTCCCGCTCCGGCCAAGAAGAACAATATGATGCCTCCCACAACGAATGCGATTGGCGCTCTAAATCGGATTCTGCCTCCCCACATAGTCGCTATCCAGTTGAAGATGTGCATAGCTGACGCTGGAACTGCTGCTAAAGTGCCTATCATGAATACTGTTTTTTCAGTAAAACTCATGCCTGTGGCAAACATATGGTGAGCCCAAGATGCGAATGACACAATCGTAAGCAATATGAACGCCGTTACCCCAGACGTATAGCTGAAAATAGGCTTCCTCGAAAACTTGGGTATTATCTCATATATCATACCAACGGCCGGTATCAGGAACACATAGACTTCAGGATGGAAGGTAAACCAAAAGAGGTGCTGATATGCTAAAGGATCTCCCCCCATTGCAGGATTAAAGAAACCAGAAACTCCTAATCTGTCGGTATATAGCATAATCAACGCAGCAGCGAATGTGGGCATAGACATGAGAATTATAAGAGATGTGGATAGGATAGACCATGAAAGGAGCGGCATCTTCATCAATGGCAGGTCAGGGTGTTTCATTCGCAAGATAGTGACCACGAAATTGATCGCTCCCAGGATCGAAGAGATTCCCAGTATCTTTAGTCCAAATATCCACATTTCAGCAGCAGGCCCTGGTGCTCGTAAATTAGAATAAGGAGGATATGCAGTCCAGCCGGTATCCGCCCAGCCTAGCCATACCAGAGCTGCTCCAACAGGTATCATCCAGAAGGCAACAGCATTGAGTTTAGGCCAAGCCATGTCCTTGTATCGTATCATTATTGGTATCAGGTAGTTGCCTATGCCTGAACCAAATGGTATTACCCACAAGAAGAGCATAGTTGTGCCATGAACAGTGAAGATTCTATGAAATGTATTAGCATCTTCAATTACTTGAGTACCGGGCAGGAAAAGTTCTGTTCTGATCCCAATAGCAAGTACTCCACCCATGAAAAACAATGTTAATGAAAAGATAATGTATAGCAGGCCGATGTCAGTATGATGAGTCGAAAACAGGATCTCCCACAGTGGGCGCGGCTTTCTAACTTCTAGAACCATCTCGCACCATCTCCCTCTCTATATTGCTC
>DAINRW010000385.1:0-1339 GCA_036741615.1 Nitrososphaera sp. | reverse complement strand
TTGATAATGAATATGGTATCTCGAGATTCTTTTCACCTAAGGGTGATGGAATGTTGCCAGGAGATATGGTATGGGATTTCATAAAGAAAACAGGAAAAAAATTGAAGTACGAAGAAGGATATGTAATACCAAAAGGTGCAGAGGGATTTCAATGTAAGGACTGTAAATATTACATGTATACAGGTAGCTGTCTTTTGATCAAAGGCAATTTTGCACCAGATATGAGTTGTGCCTTTGTTGTTAAAAGTGGTAACGGGACTGAAATCTAAATGGATATCGTCAGACCTCCCTCAATGAAAGTTCAATGAAAAAATTGACTTTTAGTATAATAGCGCTTGCAATAAGAACCGTGAACAAGGGCAGTCAGGAGTAGTGAAATGTGGAAAGAGTATTTGGGCAAGAAAAGATTACAGTTGGGAGAATGAACGCCTAGCACTAAGGAGTCATTATTTCGAATGTATTGCAGGAATTGATGTCTCCCGATTCCAAACCCCTTTCAAACCAGCTTACCCTTTGTGCCGAACTGCCGTGGGTGAATGAGTCTGGTGTTACTTGTCCCTGTGATTCCATCTGAAGCCGGTCATCTCCGATAGCGCTTGCGGCGTTCAAGCCTTCTTCTATGTCGCCTTGCTCAAGAATCTCTCTAGTTCTGTCGGCGTTATATGCCCAGACCCCTGAAAGGCAATCAGCTTGGAGCTCTAACATAACTGAGAGCATACTTGCATCGGCTTGGCTGCTTGCTTGCTGCCGAGCAGTTTGAGCTTCCTCCATAATGCCTATCTGGTTCTGCACGTGGTGTCCTATCTCATGCGCTATGACATATGCTTGAGCAAAATCACCTGGTGCACCCAAGCTATCTCTCAGATCCTTGTAAAAGCTTAGGTCTATGTACACCTTCTCATCAAGTGGGCAGTAAAAAGGTCCAACCGCAGATTCAGCTAATCCGCATCCCGATTCGACTGCACCCGAGAATAGAACAAGTGTGGGCTCTCTATAATCTAGGTTTTCAGAAGCGAATATTTCATTCCATGTGTCTTCGGTGTCTGCAAGTACGATAGATACAAAATCTGCAAGTTGCCTCTCCTCTTGAGAAATAGGTGTCATCTCTTCGTAATATGGTGAATTTGGGTCGTTGAAGCCTATGTTGTTATTGGTGCCGCGATCGTTGAAAATCGTACCAGAGTCACCACCACCTAAGAGTACCACGATGATTAACAGGATAAGCCCGCCTATTCCTCCTCCAACAGCCTTCATCGGGACTCTCATCCCTCTTCTGTCTTCAACATTTCCACTCCTTCGAGGATTTCTCCATCGCATTTGCTTATCGCTCCTCTCTGCC
>DAINRW010000384.1:0-1341 GCA_036741615.1 Nitrososphaera sp. | reverse complement strand
TTGCCTGTAAACGTGTCAAAAGGCACTGCTACGATTGTCTGAGTAGCATTGCCGCCGCCACCTGCTGTCTGGTTTTGTTGGGCGTTTACTAATTGCTGGCCTGAATTAGCAAATGAGAATGTAAACGCTGCCGCAATCAGAAGAAATCCCATACCTGCGATTGCAAGAGTTTTAGAATGCTTCTTTCTGTCGTTATTATTCATTTCAGTATTCATTATTGAATTGAAAAAGGATTCGAGCTTAATAACCGTTGTAGCATTTGAAAATATAACAACATTATGAATATTTGATACGCTTTTCGTTCCTCGTTGCCTCACTATCTCCTAATTGTTATAGTTAAGTCATAAAAGCATGCGAGTGCACACTCTTTCCGCACCTTCCATATTTCTAATCGAGCCGACTAACATAAGTCTGTCCATAAGTCAGGTTTAGGATAAAAGAAGATTCAAAATATTGCCGAGCACGGTCAATCGACCATAATCCATTAAAGGATAAAGGCGTTCGAACGCAGAGGACAAGGGATGCTAGCCTAACAACGTGCATGCACACAAGCCATTATTCTTGTGTATGTATATCTCGCTCTCTATATCATAATCACATGATAGGAATTTTTTTCGTCGGGAGCGGTGTTCATTACTTTGACTCATGACAATAGTCTCCCCACTATTAGTCCTGAAATCAATCCACACAGACCTTCAAGCTTCATGTGCTGTAACTGTGCTACGACTCCAGCTGATTTCTTCGTAACAAACGGCTCCTTAGAAAACCCAACTGAGGTAGTTGCACTCTGCTTTCAATGTTATGTGCATAAGAGGAGATGATGAACTGTGTGCTTGTAATTGCACACAGATACAGAGACAGAGAAATCTCAGCCACCACTTTCGACCCCTATGCCACTTGCTGCCGTGGACGCCTGAGTTATATTAGATGACAGATCTGGTATCGAATTTGATGCAAAGTCAAGCAACGGCGCATGCCACACCCCAAACCCAACCATAAATACGACAGCAAATATGAGTACTGCAACTATTACCCTTGGTTCTTTTACTCTGCGCATGTCTGGCGCATCCTCCATGTACATCTTTCTCATTATCCACGCATAGTAACCAAGCGAGAGCGCGCTGTTGAGAACGCCTGCAATAGCAAGCCATGGCCCCCATTCAACAATCGGCCCAGAGTTGATGCCAGCACCAAAGAGAACTAGCTTACTCCAAAAACCGTTGAGTGGTGGAACCCCTGCAAGTGCAAGTAGAGATATCGAAAATGCGATCGCAGTTATTGGCATTCGTCTACCTAGACCTCGATACTTCTCCAAGCTATAGCTTGCAACCGCAGTTGCTA
>DAINRW010000383.1:0-1344 GCA_036741615.1 Nitrososphaera sp. | reverse complement strand
CTATCCTACTGATCCTTCCATTTCCATTTTTACAAGTCTGTTTAACTCTACTGCATATTCCATTGGCAATTCCTTTGTAAATGGTTCCATAAATCCTCCTACTATCAAAGAGAGAGCATCGGATTCAGAAAAGCCTCTACTCATTAGATAAAAGATCTGGTCTTCTCCTATTTTCCCTACAGTGGCTTCATGAGAGATAGTAGCGTCTTCTTCATTTACCTCTACATAAGGATAAGTATCTGTCCTTGAATTTTCGTCTAATAGTAGCGCATCGCATCTAACATTTGACTTTACACCTGTAGCCCCTTTTGCAACATGAAGTAATCCTCTATAAGTTGTCCTGCCTGAATCTTTACTAACCGATTTGCTTGTAATCCTTGAAGTGGTATTTGGTGCTAGATGTACTGCTTTGGCTCCTGCGTCCTGATGTTGGCCAGAACCCGAAAATGCAACTGATATGACTTCTGCGTGAGCGTTCCTTCCCAGCATATAAACACCAGGGTATTTCATAGTTAGCCTGCTACCAAGATTTCCGTCAATCCATTCAACTGATGCATTCTCATATGCATATGCTCTCTTTGTTACTAAATTATACACATCTTTACTCCAATTTTGTATAGTAGTATACCTAATCTTAGCTCCCTTCTTAGCGATCAACTCAACGACTGCAGAATGAAGTGATTCAGTTGTGTAGACTGGCGCAGTACATCCTTCGATATAGTGAACTTCGGAACCCTCATCTGCTATAATTAATGTTCTTTCAAATTGACCGATATTTTCTGCGTTAATTCTAAAATACGCTTGGAGAGGAAGATCGACCTTTACATTTGGAGGAACGTATATGAAAGAGCCACCGGACCAAACAGCACTATTCAAGGCTGCAAACTTGTTGTCTTCTGGGGGAATAACCTTTCCGAAATGCTTTCTCAAAAGCTCAGGATGCTTTTTTACTGCAGTATCTGTGTCAGCAAATATTACGCCTTTCTTCTCTAAATCTTCCCTCAAATTGTGATATACTACTTCTGATTCATACTGAGCACCAACACCTGCAAGGAATTTTCTCTCTGCTTCTGGAATTCCTAGCTTTTCAAAGGTATTCCTAACGGATTCGGGAACGTCATCCCAACTTTTACCTTGCTTCTCAGCTGCTTTTGCATAGTAATATATATTCTGAAAATCAATTTTCGATAAATCGCCTCCCCAATTAGGCATGGGTTTGCTCATAAAAACTTCATAGGATCTCAATCTAAAGTCTCTCATCCAGTCCGGCTCGTCTTTTAGCTTGCTAATTTCTTCAACAGTGCCTCTGGATAGGCCTTTTTTACTTAAATATACATATAACTC
>DAINRW010000382.1:0-1347 GCA_036741615.1 Nitrososphaera sp. | reverse complement strand
GCATGTATAGAAAGTTAGCAGCATGTGATACTTTCTCGAGAGGATCAAGCACATGGTGCCCGCTTCTAACCCTATTCCAGGCAGAGACAATAGCAGGTATTTTAGCAATCAGTATAATCGCACGCCTTATGTCAGCTTCCTTGGATGTGTCTTCCATGTTAAGGTCATAGTCTGCCAGCTCTGAAACACAGGATTGAAGGACGTCCATTGGCTGGGCCCGCTTTGGTCTGTTCTTTAGGTTCTTAATGAGAGGCTCTGGTAGCCCGCGAGCTTCTATTAACCTGCGATTGAAATCCTTCAGCTGGTCTGTAGTTGGAAGCTCGCCAAAAAGGAGTAGATAAACGCTCTCCTCATAAGTTGAATGATTAACAAGGTCGAGAATATCGTAGCCCCTGTATATGAGCTTCCCGTTGTCACCATCAATTGAGCATATTTTTGTATCCGCTACCTCAATGTTGCGAAGACCAATATTCCGTGCATCCATTTATCGTAACAGTGGTAACTTTACCAAATTTCTATATTAAAGTATATGTTATTGTTGGGTGCATTACTTGATAGAATCTACTATACTAAGTAAAATATACTTCGTCTAGGTCGATATATTTGTCCCATTTATGCAGTTGATATCGAGATGAATTTATTCTATCAACAGCAATCTAGATAGATAATTTCTTCTCCTGCTATTTGTGCCATTTGTGATCACTAATCTGGACAAATTTTGAGGATATTGTTTTATTGTCTTCTAAGACATATACAGCTCTCAAACCCTGCAGTTGTTTTCGAGGCCTTATTGTCTCTTTCTTGGCAATCGAGGTATAGTTACTTATTATACAGCTCAAGCGATCAAAGTCCTACTGGCTTTGACTAAGGGAATAACGTACCGTGATGTCGGCGTCGATAGAGGTCGCATGCACAGGGGTCACAAGTCGATTGGGGACATAATATCTGTGACCCACAAGATGATTGCAATTGGTAAAGTGGCCTCTGGTTTTGGACACTATGCAGGACTTGTCAAGTTGGGCCATGAAACAATTGCACTTCATGCAGACGGCGTCGGAACTAAAGTAATTGTTGCCCAGATGATGAACAAGTTCAGTACTATCGGCATAGATTGTATAGCTATGAATGTAAATGATGTAATTTGTGTTGGTGCACAACCCTCCGCATTTGTAGATTACATTGCGCTGCGTCACACAAATGAATCGCTTCTGCGGGAGATAGCTCAAGGTCTAGTGAAGGGTGCCCAACAGAGCAAAATGGCTATCGTAGGCGGCGAGACAGCTATATTACACGACATAATAACAGGCGAGGGGGAAAACGCATTTGACCTTGCAGGAATGGTAATGG
>DAINRW010000381.1:0-1349 GCA_036741615.1 Nitrososphaera sp. | reverse complement strand
ACTACTTTTTGAGGCATTATTTCACTGACTACGCTCACACAATAAAAAGTACAATCTTTCAAATAAATATGCTCGCGCATTACTATCCTCAAACGAAGCAAAAACACTCTGGTTTTTTGCAGAAATGACGTTTGTGTAGCAGTTACTGAGTTTATCCTATCGTCACTTAGGGATTAATTGCTATATACGCTAGATTACATAAGTGAGAAAAATCTAATCTAACCTAGAATAATTATAATAATTTGATATTAATCATTTTACTAATAAAAAATTAGTTCGGTTAAATCGAGGATTCTAACTACGCTGTTTCAACCAGACCTTGACGACCCTAGCCTGACATATACAGCCTGTAACTGCCCCCCGTTTTTTCATCAATATATGTCCATCTCGTGCGATCAACATTCATTTCTACAAGATTTTGATTGTTGTCTAGATTTTCATACATTGATTGGCCAATAACTATTTGCCAAGTCTTTGCCAGTGGTATCATTTTAGCAGCCATGCTGATGCTTGATCCCACTATGTCAATATGTGACCTGTCTATACTCTTCCCATAGAGCACGACCTGTACATCACCATAGTCGATCGACACCTTTACGGTTATCTCTGGAAACCTGCGGGCACTCAACTCGGGATTGACACACTCTCTAATGATCCTTTGCATATCCTTCGCGCAATCGAGCGCGTTCTTGGATGCTTGCCCACTATCGTATTCTGCAGGAAAAAGGGCAATTATTGCATCGCCTACATATTTTAGCACATATCCGCCATATTCAGATGTTACTAGGCTCATCTCCTGTGAAAATACATGTAGTATAGTCGCAAACTTCTCAGGGGACAGTGCCATGCTCATCTTAGTCGAGCCATCAATGTCTACATAGAGTATTACCACACCCACTTTTTGGTTAACTTTTCGCCTAAGGAAGCGCTTGCAGGACTCTGTGGAAAGATCTATCTGCACGCCTTTATCCAGCGTCTGCCTTACACGTGCTTGGACTGCGCTAAGGTCTTTGACAGGTGATAACAAGTCACTATTCATATCCTATGGGCCCCATCATATAATCTGACGATATGGTAACATACTGTATAATCTCTTCTGGAACTCCTAGAAGGTAATAAGCGGTTATTTCATTACAGCCACATGTAAAATTATGTCTGGCTGTCAGTGAATTCTATAGCTGATTTATCATCAAGCTACTTAAACCATATCGACGAAGCAACTCTAAGTGTCTTTAACTGACAATAGGCGAAAGAAGGGAGGTCGCGTAGCCTCAACAATTGTTGATGCTGCACATATAGTGGCTGGTCAGGTTCCCTTAAATCGCCAAGAAGAGATTTTGGACTATCTA
>DAINRW010000380.1:0-1370 GCA_036741615.1 Nitrososphaera sp. | reverse complement strand
GTCAGCCTGCTCTAATTCTGTACAGTTGGGGCCGCTTCAGCCTATCATGATGTCGATTCTCTTCCACCATTACAAAGAGTTGAAGGAATGCATCTCTGAAGTTGAACAAATAGAGACTAGAGTCAATAACAAACTTAGAAGATTGATAGTAAAGGAAGAAAATGCAGAAAATGTGAAGAAAAGTATAAGAAAAGACGAAGAGACTCGTGATAGTCTTTCGTCCTATTTTTTGTCTACTTTCACATTAAGCCTCTATAGGTTTCCTGTGTTCCTGCTTTGGTACCCATTTCCTTAGTCTGTATAATGTAATCACATGCAGGACTAGCGCAGTCGGTACAGCCACGGTGGGGACTAAAATCCACGGGAATGTTACCATCGTAGAAGTGCTGAAGTCAGGATTGGTTATCAGGCCAAGAGTTACTGCGTTGACCAGATCAGCTATACCTAACACGCTCCACACTATTACGGCGTACTTTGACCAACTATAGCCTTTCCATAGGAAAATCGCGAAAGGAATAGCTGTTACTCCTATGAGAATGTCTCCAATGCCAGCAGGTATTGCAAAGGAGGGATCTAGGATTCCCTGAGTCATGCCCCATAGGAAAGCTACTCCAACTATCCTCCATGTATTGACTGCTATTAGCAGAGAGGTTATCTTGTCGTATTGCATTTGCTTTGAATAATCGCTAAATGGTTGCATTTGTATACTTAGTATCAAATGTATAGTTTATAAGTCTCACGTAACCAGATCTATACTTGGTTACCGAATAGATAGTGGAAAAAGAAGGCATAACGGAGATTAAATGTTCAATAATAGAAACTGTTTATAGCAGTCCTGAGCTCAAGTCATGTCCAATTGAAGCGACTTTTAGAATCATAGGAAAAAAATGGACAGTTCTAATCATAAGAGAGATGCTTCGAGGCACGACTCAGTTTAATCGCTTTGTAGAAAACATAGAAGGCATAACTCCGAAGGTTCTCACTGAGCGACTGCGCGAACTGCAAAAGTTTGGGATTATTAGGAGAAGAATCGTATCAGAGTATCCAATCAGAGTCGAGTACGAGTTGACAGATCTGGGAAGGGAGTTTGAGCCAGTTTTACTTGCTGCAGCTTCATTTTCAATGAAAAATATGCCTAAAATCGTTTTCAAAGATGGCAGGCCTAGAAATCCAACTGATTTATTGATCCAGCGACTATAAGAAGAAAGAAGTAAAGAAAGCATAGTTAACACAACAACAACAACAACATCATCATCCCGACGAGCACAACCAAGACTATCATCACAACAATTAATGTTATCAGATTTCTAATCTTCTAAAAGAAAGAAAAAGAGAGAGGAAGAGAAGAAGAGAGGAGGAGACATGACTAG
>DAINRW010000379.1:0-1376 GCA_036741615.1 Nitrososphaera sp. | reverse complement strand
GAGATATTACGTCAGTGAGCTCCATTGCATTTTGATATGCAAACCTTATGCTAAGATAAGAGAGGAAGGAAGCTAGTATTATTGCAGCAATAGAGTCACCATACGCAAAGCCCGCGCTAACAAGCCATAAACCTACAAATGCTACAGTGGTTGAGGCGAGATCTGCAAATGCATGTAAAAAGTCAGCCTTCAAAGTATTTGATCCTCCAATATGTGCGGAGGTCTTTTTCATTGCCTTGCCAAGAATGCCTATCCTAAATCCGTCTACGGCCAGAGTATAGATTAGAGCAGCAAAACCAATAGTTCCTGGAATAACAATTATGGAAGCTGAATCTGCAGATGCGGAGGAGGAAGAAGAAGATAAAAGCCTCATGACGGCCTCATGGATGAAAAATACTGCGACTACGAAAAGCGCAATACCTCCAATGAATCCCCCAACCGTCTCTATTTTGCCATGTCCATAAGTATGATCGATATCCTTTGGCTTGAGTGCAAGTCGAATGGCGATTATCAATATTGCAGTGACTACAGCATCGAGAAGGGCATGAGTGCTGTCTGTTATGAGGGCAAGGCTATTTGTGTAAATGCCAGCAATAAATTCGAAGACAAAGACAGAGGCGATTGCTATAAGTGACAATCGCAAAGCGTTTTTTTTCATTACTTCAGCATCGTGACTGGTTGCTGTCCTTGTTGTTGTTATTTTCGACCGCCCTGTCACTGCCAACAAAAATAGAACAGAGTTTATTATTTAGGCATTTACGTTCCACTGACTAGTAAAGTTAGTACAAGGCAAACTATACACAACATCAGCAATACTCACATTCATGATAATAATATTGTAATAATAAAAAGTGGGTGTGAATCTAAATTAACTCCAGATGACTCTTTAGATTCTTGTATCTGTTTCTAACGGTCACTTCGGTAACGCCAGCTGCTTCAGCAATATCTGTCTGTGTTTTCGTCTCGCCTGTATTGAGGCAGGCAAGATATAGCACAGATGCAGCAAGTCCCATTGGATCCTTGCCTGCAGATATTCCACTTTTAGTTACGTCTTTCATTATTCCTATTGCGATACGTTTCGTCCGTTCGCTCAAGTTGGCTTTGTTTGCCACCTTGACTATACACTTCATTGGATCGACCAATGGGATCTTAAGGTCAAGCTCCATTACTACGAGCCGATATATTCTTGCTAGGTCTTTACGCTTAATGTTACCAGTTTGTGCGATGTCCTTTAGTGTTCTAGAAGCGCCAGTCTCTCTGCACGCGATGTAAAGTGCTGCGCCTACCATTGCAGATATTGTTCTTCCCCTGACGAGGCCTCTTTCCTGGGCCTTTCTGTAAATGTACGCAGTCTTTTCGATTACTGCATCAGATAC
>DAINRW010000378.1:0-1378 GCA_036741615.1 Nitrososphaera sp. | reverse complement strand
GCGCCAACGAAGTGGGTCAAGGCAACACCAGTCCAAACACAGAACCAAGCGAACCCAGCAGCGATGAGGAAGATGAAGAACCCAGCAGCGATGAGGAAGATGAAGAACCCAGCAGCGATGAGGAAGATGAAGAACCCAGCAGCGATGAGGAAGAGGAGTAGGATGACAGAGTTCGAGACGAGTAGCTAGTTCTCTTTCAGCTTTCTCTGTATCATCTCTAGCACAATCTTTGGATCTGCCTTGCCTTTTGTAATCTTCATTACTTTGCCAAGCAAAAAGTTTGCAACATTGGTATTGCGCTTTGCATCCTGAACTGCTGCCTGCTCCATTTCGAAGACTGACTGAACTGCTTGGGCCAGTACGCTGACATCGTCAATTCTGTTGGCCTGCATCTTCTTTGCCAATGCAAAAGGCATCTCACCTGTCCTTACTGTTTGACCAAGGATCTGTTTGGCAGTGGCTCTGTTTATCATATCCTGATCGACAAGTCTTGCTAGTTCGGCTATATGTTCCGGTCCCACTTTGAGTCCCACAAATAGAGAGTGTTTTTCTTTTTCTTCTTCCTTCTGTCGTTCGTCTATAAAGCTCATGAGATCAGTTACTATCCAGTTGGCTATCTCTTTTGGTGACAAGTACACTGCAAGAGCAGACTCAAAGAAGTCCGCAAGCTCCTTGTTCCCTATAAGCACTTGTGCAATATGAGCTGATAGGCTATAATCTGACATAAAACGCTGCTTGCGTTTGTCTGGGAGCTCAGGCATTGATTGCTCGATAAATGAAACAAAGTCACTTCCAAGAATCACCATTGGAATATCCGGCTCAGGAAAGTAACGGTAGTCCTGTTCCTCTTCTTTTGTCCTCGATTCCTTTGTTACTTTTCTTGCATCATCCCAGTGACGAGTCTCTGACCTAACTTGGATCTCGCGGGACGCCATTGTTCTCTGTCTTGTGATTTCATAGCGCAATGCCTTTTCTACATCAGCAAATGAGCTAATGTTCTTAATCTCGACTTTGTTGCCCCCCTCAATTGACACATTGGCATCGCAGCGTACAGATCCCTCAAGCTTTGTGTCGCACACATCAAGATGCTCTATTATAGAGGTTATCTTGTCAAGGAACATGCGCACCTCCTTTGGGTCAGTGAAGTCCGGCTCTGTCACTATCTCGACAAGCGGCACACCTGCTCTATTGTAATCAATCAAGACATAAACGCTGGTATCCATACTGCCACTTGCATAAACAAGTCTGCCTGGGTCTTCTTCCAGCTGTACACGTCTTATTCTTGCATCTTTGCTACTACTATACTCTAGCTTGCCATTTACGCCAATGCTTGTTATATTGTATGCGTTATACTGTGTAAGCTGGAAGTTTTTGGGCA
>DAINRW010000377.1:0-1380 GCA_036741615.1 Nitrososphaera sp. | reverse complement strand
TATAACGGATTGGGAAACATCCGCCGCAGCCGAGGCTACAACTACGAGCATATGCTTGTTCAGAGGTTAAATAACGGGCAATGGCGCGCCAGGCGATTGGGCGGCAGCAGTACGGGTCTTCCAGATATTGTGGCAGTTAACAACGATTCTGGCATATTGCTGACAATTGAAGCAAAATCAGGGACAAGCGATATACTTTATGTGCCTCTGGACCAAATAGAGCGCTGCATAATAGTTCGCAATATGTTTGGAATCTATCCGGAAAGACACATAATACTTGCATTCAAGTTTATGGGCAAAAAAAGGTTCAGACGCAAGAACGAAACAGTGTATGAAAGTCGCAGATTGATGGAATATTACAAAGTTGCAGATATTGTGACAGGTATGAAGACGCTGCCCATAATCAAGTGCACCTATGACGGAAAGACCTATGCTATATTCAGCAACAAGACTATGCCACTTGAATTACCAAACTATACTATGCCTTTTCAGAAACTTTCGCCTCGAGTCCCACAAATGGCTCCAGCAAACTTGAAGGTGAAGGCGAGGAAACGTCCAAAATAACTGAAGCTATTCTCTATAATGAGTATCCGCCTAATTATACGAGTTAAGGTAGTAAAACTAGAGTATTGCTATTAGCCTTTTAAATAAAAGCTCTAATTTGTGTGATAGAAGATGGTCAGTGCTGGATTTATATTGATATAATCACGTCCTCTCACTAATAGAATGGCCAAAATCGCATCTTAAGCTCTCTTTTCCAAAAATGTGAACAATGCAAATTATGAGCCAAACAGACAGAATTTCTCGTAAATCTCGAATAAATTAAATATGTAGAGCAAATAATTGGCTTAACTTATTTAATGTAGAATTTTCTATAAATCAGTATCCTTTATTAGATCGGATGGCGATATTAATGGTACCTCGTTCTAGCAAATATGCAAACTGCAATATTATGTAGTATATGCAACTCCGATCAGACGGTCACAGACGCAGAATCGGGCGAAATTATTTGCAGGAATTGTGGTCTTGTGCTATCAGACCGAGGTCAGGAAAGCCGCCCGGAATGGCGCGCTTTTACATCTGAAGAGGTAAATGATAGGAGCAGGACAGGAATTCCGCGCTCATTAGCCCGTCACGACATGGGTCTGTCTACTGTAATAGGTAGAACTGACAAAGATGCCAGTGGCCACATGCTAGATGGCGCCATGCGCACAACTATGGGTAGGCTTAGAGCTTGGGACTTTCGTACACAAGCTCATTCGCCAACCGACAGAAACCTACGGCAAGCATTCTCTGAGCTTGATAGGCTCAAGGACAAGCTTGGAGTATCTGATGCAGTAATCGAAAAGACTGCGTACATTTACAGAAAGGCCCAGGAAA
>DAINRW010000376.1:0-1385 GCA_036741615.1 Nitrososphaera sp. | reverse complement strand
AAAATGGGTCTAGCACAACTTCACCTTTGAATGTATAAAGCTGTATGCAACGGTATGGAAGCTCAATTGGAAAAGGAGCTGGATGACCGGTACGGGTTGCAGATTCTGCAGGAAAGTCCCAAGTGCTCTTTGTAAATGTGAGAAATTCTTCCTTTGTTATTGTATTTTCTTTGTTATTAGAACTGCGATAAAAAGTTCCTTTAGAGAAGATCAGCACATATTCATGGACATCTCTCAATGTAGGATTAGATGCAGATTGCCAACTTCCCCATGCAGTAGAAATCCCAGAGCTTGCAGCCTTGTTCCAAATTATCTCGCCACGCATAAGAAAGCCCAATTCATGCATATCTTCAATTATATAACTATGTAATGGGATGTAGGGTTTTCTTCCTAAATTTGCGATATTGATGCATGCTCTTCCACCAAACACTAGTACACGAAATGTCTCTTTGAAGACTTGCTTTAGCAAACCTCGATATTCTTTTATGCTCAGATCTTGATCGTAATCTTTGCCAACATTATATGGTGGAGAGGTAACCATAAGATGAACACTATTTGCAGGCAGTTCGTCCATCCTTTCGCTGCTTTTACAAAAAAGTTTGTTTAAGTTTTGGGGCTCAATACGATTCTCTGCATATTTGTGCTCACTGTTACTTTCTCCATTATTTGTTGTGCTCTGTCTGTAAAGTTTACGACTGTAAAATCTTGAAGAATCATGAGATTCCCTTTTTGAAACTCCGAAGCCTTGTGTTTCTGTTGATATTCTCTTTCTGTATTGGCTCATAATTGATAGAGCCTTTCTATCCATAGATAAGAATTTTGTGAGAATAGGCATCATGATGTTACTGTGGTTAAACAATACTTGATGAAAATTGAACATAGATACTATCCATATTGCGAAAAATCTCTTAAAAAGAGAGAGAGGAAAAGAAGGTAAATGTCTTAACTTGAAATAAAGATCGGAGAGAGATATAATCAATATGATATTTGTCAGTCATTAGAATGTATTTTGCATACATTATACTTGCGGAAACTTCTCATAAAGCAAGTACCTCGAGATTATATAGAAGGAGTCTGAACATGACTGTACGTGCAATACCAATTATGTCCATTGAGCAATAGATTCTTCCTTTATTATTAGAAAAAGAAAACAAGTGAGCCCACTATAAGAGGATCTACTACATCAGAAAAATTTGCAAACTACTATGAAAAGAGAGAAGTATGAGGGAGTTCAATTAGTGGGGCCGAAGGGATCTGTTCTGATGTGGCTGTTGCCACAATCATTTGAACCCTTGACCCACGGGTTTCTTCTTCTTCTTTCTTCTGATAATTTAGCCCTTTTATCAGATCTGGAGCCCGTTGCGATGCCTGGCTTCGCTACGACC
>DAINRW010000375.1:0-1386 GCA_036741615.1 Nitrososphaera sp. | reverse complement strand
TGACCCCTTTTAGGGCCTACTCTGACTTACCTAGCTTGGGTACCCCGGCGCTCATGATTTGTGACTGGTATTGCAATTTATGCCTTTATCAACTGATAAATTATTATGACTTGCTAATATCTACAAGTAACCAGACGAGCATTTTTGCATACACGTAACGCCAATTGGCTACACTGAAAAATTATATAATGATAGTATTTTATTAAAAGTGCTGTGCTCGCTTCGTCCATAAGGCTGCCTTCTTCTGAGGAGCTCAAAAAATTATCACTTGCAGACGTTGCAATTGCTTCAGGTCTAGCAGATGAGTTTCGCGATAGACTTCGTGAGTTTGTACATATTGATGCCTACTGTATGCCCGACCCCTTTAGCGATAAAGATGACTGCAATTATTCTGCCATTATTGACAGAGAGAATCCAAACAGAATTGTGGCATTGCTTGCAAATAATAAGGGAATGCTTCCTCAACTTCCATGGTCTGCAATATTAGCTGAGCGGCTTGCTAAAGTCTCAGCTTCAAAAGAAGATGCCATTGCGATCAAGCGCGAGCTAATGCCAAAGGAAACCAATAACTTCTACCCATATCGGCGCAACGGCGTAACAGCGGGGTACATTATGTTTGCATTTCAGATCTGTGGATAACGAAGATCTCGCAATTCTATAACCCCGATCTTCTGAAACTTCTTTACCATGTGCTCGAGTGACTTCCTTACGTCATCCTCCCCTCCGCTTGAAATCCTGAGAACCTCTAGCAATAAATCATCAAATGTAATACCATTACACATATTCCAAAGTGAGACTGCAGTATCGTTAACACGATATGCCTCCCCCCTTCCATTTATCAGAAGTGGCGTCCCGTCGCAGTCGTTGCCAACTACGCCTCTTCGTAAAATCATTTTATTATTAACACTCTCCCTTTTCAATAACATTCGGTCATCATCAAGTTGTTGCTCTTATGCAACAGCTGCTTATTTAGCATTGCTAAAGCCCTTGTTGCAAAAAGGCAGGCACGTAACTGTAAGAGCAAGTAGCGGGGGCGGCTGTCTCTGTTATGATATAGACCAGCGGATGTGAGACGGCAATTAATCATAACTCATAAATTAAGACAGATGAGTTGGCAAATATTCTGTATGTGTGTGGATATCAATATAGAACTGACGGTATCTTTGCATTTTCAAGGTGTCGATAATTGCTTCCATGAATTGTAAGATTAAGTCATCTGCAACTCGTGAAACTAACGTATTATATAATTAATCCTCATCTCCCGATGCCCTGTCATGTCGAGTGTTAAAAAAATGTCTTACTGATTTGTTAATATTAAAATAAAAGCAAATTAAGAGAGTTTTAGTGTCTTTCAGAAAGAGCGAGGGGCAGAATAGAAAGACCGTC
>DAINRW010000374.1:0-1398 GCA_036741615.1 Nitrososphaera sp. | reverse complement strand
AGAAGATGATGGCGATGATGTTTGTGCATCATTAGCATTAGTGTTATTATTATTAGTGTTGTTAGTTGAATTGTCAATAATCAGTCCAGTACTATTAACTGCATCCTGTGCGGTTGTCTGGTTGAATATGCCGACTACATTGTGCGGCAAATTTGAAGGGTTAGTCCACCTGACATTAGAGCCGGCATCCACCACAATCGCATTTGGCATAAACATATTCACCTCAGTACGCACGACCTCAGGATTTATGGTATCAGAAATGACTCTATTTGCCTGCTGATTAATCTGTGTAACTTGACCATTGTCTACATTAACAAGGACATGCCATATCTGCTGGTGCGACTCGAGGCTTCTGTCTGCAATGGCCGCAAAATTTTGAGGCTCTGGATAAGCTGCTCCACCAATAGTTTGCCAGTTAGATGTAATTACGACCTGTCCTGCTGGGCTGTGACTTGACTCTCCGCTTTGTCTGTCTATCATAACTGCAGGTTGAACAGCAGCAATAGTTACTGTAGCTTGTTTTGCTTTGGCATCATCAAGTATCTGTCTTACTCTTGTATCGGCTTGGGCAATATCGATTCCACGCTGTGCGACATCATTTATTGCATAAATGAATGTGTTATCTCCAAGCGTCGGTTCTTTTATTACCTTCATGCCAGTTGCTATTGTAACATCTGTAAGAGAACGGAAGTGTTGCGCCCTTTCTTCGGGGAGAACTCCTGAGCTGATAAGGACAGCTCCAATCACCAAGAATGCTCCAATAATTACAAAGAAGGGAAGCAAACTCCTAATGTTTATGCGCACTATAGTAATGGCCTCATCAATACTTAAGTTATAATCTATATTATAATTGCAATATACTAATAAAAAATCAGCAGCACATATCAGACAATAATATGAACGACAATTTTGACCTTTATTAATAACTCATAATGATATCAATCAGTCAGGCACTGGTATTGAGTATGTCATAGTATGAGCATGTTAATACACGTTAATGTGGTTTTGACATCGAACTTAGAGATAGAAGAAAAGCAAGAGAACAAGCAAAAAGAAAAGAGGGTTATCGCCCCATTTCCTGTCGAATAGGCTTACCGTCCTAATGTGTCAAGAGGTGGCGTAGTAGCAGTAGTCTCTTCTTCTCCAGTCGTCAGTTGCGTAGTTGTTCCTCCTGTTCCTTCTACAGTGGGTAAGGGTATTCCACTCTGCCACTCCCACAATGTGGTCAAGGTGGTGCCCTCTGGGTCAAATTCGCTTTGACATACCAATATCATACCATCCTCACCTTAACCATCGGTGCAGTAAATATGGCTGCAATACTCATCATGTCGGGGAATGTCCTCGGAGCAATAGAAATCTTCTAGCACATTCTTTTTAATCAGAACAATAAGTAAGGCG
>DAINRW010000373.1:0-1398 GCA_036741615.1 Nitrososphaera sp. | reverse complement strand
TATCTGACTTTAACAAACAATCGCTCAATGCTACAGTAAATGGGATAAGTGTTCCAGTGGCAGTCGATACCTATACCCCAAATGCCACTATAGTGCACTATACCATATCAAAAACCAACCTTGAAAATATTGCTAGCAAGGTAACGTCTGAGAACAGAACACCAGACAAGGCAGTATTCGCACTAAGCCCTTCAAGCCCAGATAGAGAAGTAAAGGTGGCTCAAGTTTCTGCAGAGTCAGAGAATTATAAGGTGGGTCTCACATGGCCTGAGCAGATTCTCCCTCAGCAACCAGTAACATTTGGCATACGAATAACTGATAAGGCAGATACTCCGGTGTCTGCTGCCGCATACGAAATAGTCCTTTTGGACAAAGATGGCAACGAAGTAACACGCTCTGGAGGAGTGACGACTCCTGAGGGCATATCTTCTCAGGATGTAACATTTGCGTCGCCAGGATCATTCAATGTGCGATTAGAAAAAATAAAAGACACGAACGAAATGGTGCAATCTGGCCTGACTGTGGTGCCTGAATTTCCAGTAGGCTTTGCTTCTATAGTGACCTCACTCGCAATAGCTGTTATTGTAATAGCTGCTAAGAGGATGTCATTCCTTCATAGGGGCAAGGTGTATTAGATACGCTGACTCACTTATCTTATGTTAGATGATGATGAATATCGCAGATTATCACAGAATGAGATAGATCAGGAAGTAAGCAAGCTTGACAACTGGAAGGTTGTCAATGGCAAGGTAAACAAGACCTTTGAGTTTGATGACTTCGTGCAGGCATTTGGATTTATGACAAAAGTTGCCATGAATGCGGAAAAGATGAACCACCATCCCGAATGGTTTAATGTATACAACCGCGTTAGGATCGACCTTGTGACGCACGATATCGATGGCATAAGCAACTACGATATTGAGCTAGCGAGGATCATCGACACCATTGCCAAAATTTGAATATCTGCTTTACGACGTAGTTAACAGAACCCTATAGAGAAAAGATAAACAACCAGAAGAAGAATAATAAAACGCTATCGCTGTTTTAACAGAAAACAATATTAAGAGTCTCAGAAAGACAAGATTGCCCTTGTGGCTTAGGCATACACTACGGCATATATGATAGAGACCTATAACTTGAGGGACAGTCATACGATTATCAAGTCAGGAACCTCAAGATACAGACAATCTTTATTCCCATTAGAATTCAGGCAACAAGGTTAACGTCAACTATGCCAAGCACTAATAGTTTTCTGGTGAGACAATAGTAGCAGACATCAAATAATATAGATAAATAAATAATTTGTAAATAATCTACTTTTATATCTGTTGATCCTAGTTCAACATCATGTTAATGGAATAATATTTGCTCTTGAAGTGGGAATCTTCAATGTAACAA
>DAINRW010000372.1:0-1401 GCA_036741615.1 Nitrososphaera sp. | reverse complement strand
ATGTTATGACACCATATGCTGTTTTGTAACGTTGATAATAGACTTCCTTTAAGTTATTAGTAAGAGCATTAAGTTCTCTTGCATCGTTTAATTCATTCTTTCGCCTTGGTTCAATGGCAAGCGACATCAATTCACAAATCCAATAGCCTTCTTTTTCAATCAGATTTTCATTAGTTATTATCATTTAGTATAACAACAACCTACAAGCAATTACATACAGACTCTAGCCCAATCAGATACATCTGGTAGAACTAACAAATAGTAGAGGAAAAAATTAGATATTTGATAGCCCTCATTCGTTGTAGTTGAAGTTGAGCTCGTTAGCTGTGCCCCTAGTTAATTCAAAGCTGTCAACTACCTGCGTTGCGCCGTTTGGAAATGAAACGGTTATCTCATATGTGCCAGGTGGGAGGTTAATGGAGTACTGGCCAGTTAAGGAGACAAATGCGCTTGTCGACTGACCTGTTTGTAAGTTTTCTGCTATAACTGAAGCGCCAATAGCTGGCAGTCCTCTGAGCCCTTCCACATAGCCGTATATTGCACCAGGTTCGTTTCCAAAACCAGAACCCGCAGTTGTTGCTGAAGAGGAGGAAGAAGACTGAATCCCACTATTTGAGTTTGGTAGCATCCCTCCGCTGATTATGAATCCTGCAAGTGCTATTGCTCCGACTATGCCTGCAGCCGTATATACTGCAATCATATACTTGGACTTGCGAGTTTCCTTTCTTGATTTCTGTGGGGTACTCTTTGTTTTCTCCAGCTCTTTGATTTCAGTAGCTTGGGCGCTTTGTGAAGACGAGTTTGATACTATAGATGCTGGTGGTTTTCTGCTTCGTGCAGCCTCCTCGCGTCTTCTACTACTATGTTCATGCGAAGCAGCCCAGCTTCCCGTATCATATTCTCCAGTGACCTCTATGACTCCTTCTTTATTTGATATTCTCTCCAACATATCTAGAGTTAGTGGGTGACGCACTGCAATATGCGTCCCATTGTCATATATTGCAGGAGCCATACCTGTCTCTTGCATTATGGTCTCTCTTATTTTCTGGGTATCTGTACCAGGCTCCAAGAAGGTTTCTACCATATAGATAGCAGGGTCTCTTCCGGGGTTTTCCATCTGGCGCAAAAGCAGGTCAGTTATAAGCTTAGGGTCAACTTTTGGCAAAACCTCTTCATATTTTTTTTGTAGTTCTTCAAACTGTTTTTGAAGAATTTCAGTTGTTTCTGACATGCGATTATATTGGATTACTCCTTTGATATCCCTTGTTCAACAGAGCTGCTAATTTTAGCAGAATTTGGTAAACTTCACAATTCAAGTAAAAATGTTAATTATCGTCCCTTGCAAGCCCCATCATGTACGGGCACATCGTCTATAGCGTTTCTCGCAGCATAAATAGACCA
>DAINRW010000371.1:0-1403 GCA_036741615.1 Nitrososphaera sp. | reverse complement strand
ACAGAAAAAACTTCAGAATTTGGACTCAATGAAGTGATATGGCACAAAATGAAGATCGGGATCAGATCATCTGCCCTGGCTCTTCACATGTAGACTGCGATCGGTATATCAGGTTGACGTAATACGTTTCTGTACAATGTTCAAATCTGAATACATGTTCTTCGCCTCGTCACAAGAGAAATCAAAAGTTTTCGCAAGCAGAACAAACGTGGGATACTATTATACATAAATCCTTAAAAAGGCGCCTCTCTGAAAGCTTTCAATGTATACTCATGCTTTTAGCAATAAAATAATGTCCATGGTCATCATATGTAGTATGTTGATTATTTTTGGATATTCGGATGCGTATGGTCAAACAATGGCTAGTACCGCCGGCGCAGGTGGAAGTAATAACACTACACGTTCAGATATAATAGATTGCCTTGTTGATACTTGTATAAACCCTAGTTTCCAAATTCCGTCAAATACTAGTGTAATTGCTATGGCTTTCGTAAATCTAACATTGAAAGACATACAAGACTATAAGGAGGTTCTAAAATCAGAGGTAAGCCAACATATCAATGACACAATTGACAATCTAGCAACTGGACGAGGATTTAATTTTTCAATCTGTTCTACTTCAGAGTACAGATCTGAGTTGCCTTGTCCACTAATTAACGGAATTATCATTCCACCACAGAATCTTACAACACTTGGATGACTAGATTTAGAAAGGTCAGGAAGCTTAAGCTTCTCTAATTTTCCTGCAGACTACCAAATGCACATTGATTTGATACTCTGACAGATTAGGGGATATGGCATTGGCATTGCTATGGGTTTTGTCTAACGATTATCAGAAATGAGCTTATTTTAATGCCATATTTTACATAAAAAGAAGAAAGGACAGAGTGGCGGGGTTTGAACCCCGAACCTCAGTAACAGCTTGCATTCTTTGCCATTTCTACTTATCTAAAGTTCAGGGCACTCTTTGTTCTTCTTTAAGGTTATTCCTCTCATTCTGTTGGTGCTGTAGTCTCCGATGCGCCCCCTTCTCCTGCTCCTCCAACTAACCGATTGTGGTGGCAACGCATCTCCTCTAACGTCATACCAAAGTCGCATTTTATTTCCACTAGTTGACCTTGTGCTGTATTGTTCTCTGCTTCGGTTATGACTCTTCTAAGGTCATTTGTGATTCTTTCGGTTATCTGCTCTGGAGATGCAAATGGGTTGGGAAGAGTAGTAGTTGCGTCCTGAGTAGTACCAGTAGTAGTGCCTGTACTTACATATCCTATGGTTGGAGATCTCCTAAAGTCATCTGTGATGGTAGTTATGATTAGATTCTCTGATGCCCTTACGGCACTTCTTTCCCCTACAACTCTATAAGTTGTATCAAAACTGCCAACACTGGATGAGCCACCAGATAT
>DAINRW010000370.1:0-1406 GCA_036741615.1 Nitrososphaera sp. | reverse complement strand
CTCGAAATACAATTAGAGATTTTTCGCTATGCATGGTGGATTGGCAATATAACATAACAAAGATAATCAGGAATTTGTCAAAATGTCATAGGTCGACAATAGCAGCAGGTCTACGCTTGTGTACATTTTTCTCTATCATGTATTGGACCTTATTGACATTCTTTGCAGGTAATCCTAGCTTTCTTGCTGCGTATTTGGGCGGTATTTTTTTGTCAACTAGCAAATGCAATATCTGGTCTATCAGCTCATAATCCATTCCAATCTCATCTTCTGCAAGGTGGTTTTCCCAGAGCCGGGGACTGCTCTTCTTTTGCACTATGGCAGCAGGAATACCCAAATATTGTGCAAGCGCTCGTACTTGCGTCTTATACAAGATAGCAATAGGCATAATATCTGCGGCTCCATCACCAAACTTACTAAAATACCCAATTTGGACTTCACTCTTGTCGGAGGTGCCAGCCACAAGGTAACCACTAATTCCTGCGTAATAATATAGAAGGCTCATGCGAATCCTTGCCATCAGATTTCCTCTTGCCTCCTTGTCCACTGGCAGAATCTCTTCAAATTTTTGAATTATTGGATAGATGTCAATAATGTGGTATTTAATCCTAAAATCTCTAGCCAGATCTATTGCATGATCAGTATCTTCTCTTGGAGTAGTGTCGCTTGGCATAACAAGTCCAAGCACATTTGATTGCCCCAGTGCATTAACACCTAATTTCAGAACGACAGATGAATCGAGACCGCCACTCAGTCCTATCACTAGCCCCTTTGCAGAGCTTTTTGAAATATAGGCAGAAAGGAACTTTTCTATTTTGTTTGATATTTTCTTGTAATCTTGGTAAAGTAGTTCTTCAAGTGTCCCGGGTTTCACAGTGCTATGAATCAGCTGCGTAGAAGTATTAATATCCTCTATCAAGACTTATTTTACTGTCATACAAATAATTGGTAAATAGGCTTAGGTTCTGGTCAACGATATATAATGGATGTACGACGGATACAACCATCTTTGAGGTATAAATCTGACTAGATATTGTGACTGCAATTCAAAGGAAACACAGAGGGCGATTTATGAAGTTTCTAATTTAATGAGACTAAGCAGAGTCAAAATGTCGCAGTATTAATTTTTATAAAAAATATTGCTTATCGTCACATATATCAGATAAATGCAGAAATGATTTTAGCTGCTCTTATAGCACCCTTAGCATCTACCGCATTGCTTCTGCGTCCGATCTTTTCTTTGATCAGATACTCAAGTCGGAAAATATCTTCATACTTAAATCCAAGGCGCGCTGCACCCTGCTCCTGTTCAAAGTGATTCTTTATGGGTATGAAAATCCCAGGAGTTCCGTATGCCATTGACTCATCCATTGTTGATCTTCCAGCAAGCGATATTACGAGATCTG
>DAINRW010000369.1:0-1415 GCA_036741615.1 Nitrososphaera sp. | reverse complement strand
AATAGTCACTTAATACCTACTAAGATGACTAATGTAGGTATGCCTGACGCTATTGGATTATCACACTGTAGCCGCCATCAGCCATCACAATAGCACCGACGATGAAACTTGCCCGGTCCGATGCAAGGAAAGCGATGACTTCCGCTATCTCCTCCGGTTGGGCTGCGCGTCCAATAGGAGCGTGTTTGCCATGCTCACTGAGGAACTCGCGCCCGTCAGATCTAACATCATCCAGAAGCCCAGTTATGACATTTCCAGACCCAACCGCATTGACACGAATACCGTGAGCGATATTCTCAACGGCAGTCGTCCTAGTCAGTTGCGCGATAGCCCCTTTGGAGGCAGCATAGGCTGCAATCTGGGGAAATGTATAGTAGCAGGCATACGAGCCTACGTTAACGATTGACCCGCTGTGGTTAGGGATCATTGCACGGAGCGCTTCCCGCGAATGGAGGAACCAGCCTCGTACGTTGACTGCCATGATAGAATCCCAATCTTCCGCAGTCATATCGACGACGAGCTTGTTGATTATGCGGGCCGCATTGTTGACAAGGATGTCGACCTTGCCAAATCGCTCGACCGCCAAAGCAACTGCGCGCTGTGCAGTCTCTTCACTAGACTCATCGCCGACGATAGTTGCAATGCGTTCATTGTCACGGGTAAGTTCATCTACTTCAGGTTTGATGTCTTCTGCGAGAACTGAAGCACCACGCTCATGGAGGAGAGTTGCTGTCGCACGCCCGATACCGCTAGCGGCGCCAGTGACTATGGCGACTTTGCCTTCGAACTCCTTCTCTGGATTTATATTGCGTGCCATGTTTATCGCTCCGCTGTCTGCGTAGCGAGATGTAAGTTATCTGCCACTGCTGATGATGACATAGATTACATACCTGAAAGTAACATATACACATTTGACAACTATCTGTTATATCTAATTACAGAATATTGCGCGTAGAATACTCTACGAGCTGATGATGCTTAAATATATCATGGCGCAGGCTGGCATAGAAGCACAATCATATCTGTCTTAATATTAAGCGTGATACAATACAACCTTTAGTATTTACTACTTGGTGATGGTAAAATAGGGTTCTTGAAAAAAGATGGCTGACAATTGCATCACTTTGAAGACTCATCATCGCTAGGAATCCCTTATTAGTGACACCAGACTCCCAACGATTAGGAATGACAAGTAACAATGATAACCTTTTGAAAGAGCTAATAGAAACAGAAAACTCTCATGATGTTGAAAAAGTGCTCTCACTTCTGGCAGACGATATTGTGTTTGAAGATGTGACGTTTGGAGTCGTAATGAAAGGAAAAGATGGCTTTAAGCAAATTTATCCAACTTTTATCACAGCAGCTCCAGATTTCAAGCTAGAGCCAAAATCTTGGGTTACTGACGACAAGTCATT
>DAINRW010000368.1:0-1425 GCA_036741615.1 Nitrososphaera sp. | reverse complement strand
AATTTGATTTATAGCTACTGGCCAGAGAGATTACCTTTGTTATTTGCAATCGTGATTCTATCATTAACAATTACAATAACTCCAACAATCACTTCTGTGTTAGCCTCGTCTCCAAGTCTTTCATCTACACCTTCTTTCAATTCTTCGCCACAAAAAGAACCGGATAATGCAAAATCGACATTCAAAATAACTGACACGTTAAAGAGTCTGGTAAATAGTATTGTTGATAATAATAGAACTAATGCTGCAATTGTTGTAGGGCTTGTTGATCCAAATGGAACACAATTTTATGGTCATGGTACAATATCTAATGCAAATAATGCTACAGTAGATCAAAATACAATTTTTGCTATCGGTTCTAACACTAAGGTATTTACTGCAATTCTCTTGGCGGATATGATACAGGATGGTTTGATCAAACTAGACGATCCAGTTGAAAAGTATCTCCCATCTAATGTTACAGTACCACAATACGAGGGACACAAAATTACTATTGAAGATTTAGCTACTCATACCTCGGGATTACCGGAATTTCCACCTAATTATTGTCCCTATATCTTTGAGGTAAATCCACAAACTCCTAGTGAGGAAATTCAACTACAAATAGATCTGACGGATTGTACCAAAAACTATACATTTGACCAATTCTATCAAGGTCTTTCTAACACTACAATCTCAAGAGAACCAGGTACAAAGCTTGAATATTCAACTTTTGGATCCGCACTCCTTGGTGATATTTTAACGTCAAAGTCGAATATGTCTTCTTATGAAGAGCTTGTGAAGAAAAGAGTTCTAGATGTGCTAGGAATGAATAGTACCAGTAACTACCTCTCTGATGAACTAAAATCTCGATTAGCAGCCGGACATCTATATAGCCAGGAGCTCCCTATATTGAATCTCTCAAATCCTCTTGCTCCAGGAGGTGCACTATATTCATCTGCCAGCGATATGCTGAAATTCCTCTCCGCCAATATGGGATTAATTAAAACAAAGTTAAGTAACGCGATGGAGGAATCTCACTTAATAAGACATAGCACTGACCTTGTAATACCAAACAATATAGATGTATCATCTAATAATACCACTACCGGCACAGGATTTTATGTTGGTTTAGGATGGTTTGTAACCACAGATTTTGGTAATGAAATTATTTGGCATAATGGCGCTACTGGCGGTGGTTACAATGCCTTCATGGCTTTTAATCCTATTACTGATAGAGGTATTGTAATACTTTGTAGTTCTGATAAAAGGGATGCTGATATTACACTGGCTGGTTTGCATAACGATAACAATCTCTCTTATTTAGTATGGAATTTGCTCAAAGGATAATAGAGGCGTTTAATGTCATTACTTGCACACCATTATTACGCTTCTTCTATTCCTAGTTGGCAGTCTTTGAAGGTCCTATGAGAAGCTGCCTCATTT
>DAINRW010000367.1:0-1427 GCA_036741615.1 Nitrososphaera sp. | reverse complement strand
ACAGTCTGAAAGTAATCGATCGACGAGCAGGCAGAGTCATCAGCATCGAAGAGGCTAAGTCTGTATGTGAAACCCTAAGCGATAACATTAGGTTCAGTGACAGCAGCGGCTCTGTCAAACTGGAGCCGACCATCGCACACAGGGTGGTCATTAGGTTCAGACACGCTAACATGAAATTATCCGACAAGATCTCCAATACTGATCCTGCTTATGACAAAGTAGAAGGCATGGGAATAGCCAAGACCGTCACTGGTGAGGATATATACGTACAGGAATCGCAGGCACAAGAAGAAACGGAGCCAGCCAAAGTCGCTGCAAAAATGCTAAATGAATTTACTATTCAAGCAGTACAGCTTCTGAGGGATCACCCAGTCAATAGGACAAGAATTGCATCAGGCAAAAAACCCATGAATTGCATTCTCGCACGTGATTCTGGAAATAGATACCCATATGTCGAACCTATAAACAAAAAGTACAACATGATCATAGGAGGTATCGTAGATATGCCAGTTGAGATTGGAATTTCCAAGGTGTTAGGAATAAAGATGTTTCAGGCAGGCGATATCACTGATTATGAGAAAAAAGCAAGTGTTGCTGCTGATGCGCTCAAATCCGTCAATGCAATTTATGTGCACATTAAGGGGCCTGATGAATTTGGCCACGACGGCGATGCAAGTGGAAAAAAGAAAAACATTGAGGATATTGACAGACGTTTCTTCGGCACTTTGATGAAGGTTTTGAACAAGATAGACGCAACTATAGTGGTTTCCGGCGACCATTCTACCCCTTGCATAAAGAAGGGCCATAGCGATGATCCAGTTCCCCTGCTGGTGTCCGGCAGCAGGGTAAAGCAGGATGGAAGCGCAAGGTTCACTGAAAACTATGCCAAAAGCGGCAGCCTGGGCCTCCTCATGGGGGTGGATGTACTTCCAACGTCTATTCAAATGGTTAGTTAATCAGCTACTAACTTAGTTAGCTGGGTTGAGAAATTCCCAGTATCTGCCATAGATACTTCCTATAATATGCAATAAGGACGAGACCGACTATAACTGGCGTTATCCCATACTCAAAATAACCAAATACTATCAAGAAAAGTCCTATGATAAACATTGCCAGTCCAGCCATGGGGTTTATGTATTCAAACCTCAAGTGCAGAAGAGCTATTAATGCAAATCTAAAAAAGCCTTTTGTCTCCTCTTGTTTCAAAAAATTTAGCAGAGCATCTTTTTTCTCTCTTTTGCCTATCTTGAACTGGATCGACTAAAACCTTTGCTCCGGTCACGAGGCTTTTTAGCAAAGCCGCCGCCAAATACTTTAGATCCCACAAGCCTACCTGTTCTATCCGTCATGGTTATAACAGATGCATATGGTGTCTTTACTGGACCTAGCAACTCTGCCACCTTGCCGACTCTTCTACCTGATCCATC
>DAINRW010000366.1:0-1428 GCA_036741615.1 Nitrososphaera sp. | reverse complement strand
TCCAACAGCACTAACGGTCTCAGCATAGCCTGGTATAGGAGAGACAAGCCCAGTATCATTATTAGTCATTTTGACAGTCTGTCCAGTGCCTGGTACAGTCAAAGATTTCTCTGGCGTCTGCGAAAATATAGAGGATAAGAATTCTTACGATTTAGTAAAGGTTATTTGAGACCTGTCTGTTTGCCCATAACTTGAGATCTCACTGAGGCCAGAGATTGGTCAATTTGATATATCGCCAGCTTGTCCTTTCCAAGTAAATCAAACTTTTGGAGAATTGTATGGAATAACGTTTCCTCTTCTATTTGTTCAGTTACAAACCACTGCAAGAATGAGTATGTAGAGCGATCTTTTTCTTTTTCAGCCATATCAACTAGATCGTAAATAGCCCTGGTTACCATTTGCTCGCTCTTTAGGCCAAATTGGAAAGTAGATTCCAGAGATTCGAAATTACTTGGCGGTTTTTCAATCGCTGGAATTATCGCCTCTGCTCCAACACCATTCAGATAATGGATAAACTTTAGCATATGCCCATTTTCTTCTGCAGCTTGTTCGAAAAAGAAGCCAGCACTTCCATCATATCCGATTCTTTCACACCATGATCCGATCGCAATGTATGCATTTGCAGATGATGCCTCATAGGAAATTTGATCATTAATTGATTTTGCCATTTCCATTGAAATTCGCATTATAGTGATCTATTTTTTTTGATTATCTATATATTTTGCTTCACATGCAATGGAGCTTCTGTTAAGGGCTTGTCTTTGCAAGCTCGACAAAGTCATCACATGTCTTATCTATGCCACTAAGAAATGCAAGTAGGCGCCTCTCATATGGACCAATTGTATGGCTGCTTCTGATAACAGCGGTCGCGAGCGCTTGGACAGTATTTTAGAAAGATTGCGTGCTCACGGCTATCCCACAGATCGCTTGGTTTGTATGATGATTTTTCCTGCCTTGTGAGCTGTCGAAGCCCTTGAATGCATGGAGGACCAATTCTCTTTCGATGATCCAGCTCTTCTTTATTGTATAACCACCTAAAGAATTTGGCATAATAGCGTAGGCGGTTGTTGTATGAGCCTATCCATTTTTGCTGAGGGTCTATAGATGCCGGCTTGCGAAGGCTGTTGAGGTAGCTTAGGATGTCCTGCTTTGTTATTTCTTCAAATGGTTTGTCGTTTAAGAATTTTGAAATCCAGAGCAGACTCTTTACTTTACTTTCTGCAGTTGATGTCTTGATGTTATACTCGGTCTGCTCTGCAAGGATGTGGTCACATATCATAGCGGCGTTTTTGTTATTATTTTTCCTGGCAAGTGCCTTTAGTCTCGAATTGATCCATTTCCTTGAAAAAATCTCTAGTTATCGAGTCTATGATACGGTCAAGTGACGCCTCATAGTCTTGTCCTTCCTCTGTGCTGGCTTGTTTTCCT
>DAINRW010000365.1:0-1429 GCA_036741615.1 Nitrososphaera sp. | reverse complement strand
GAGGGAGAACTTGGACCAGGAGCTGCTACTAAACTCGAGGATGAGGTTGCAAAGACAAGCTCAGACAGCCCAACAAAAAGAGTAGAAGGACCAGGAAAGGCTTTAGGAAAGGAAGAAGGCACCCAGTAAAGAATAATAAAACACTGGTGTAGAAGACTGCTCAGCTAAACGTTAGCAAAAGCAGCGAACATACTGTAGCCACCAGGTTATTAGATCAACTTATCGAGGTTCCTAAGTGACCAATAAGAATGGCACTGCAGGAACCCCCATTTAAGGAGAGCAGGAAGGCACAGTAGAACATAAATTAAGAAAGCAAAGACAACACGCTAGATAAATAAGGCTACCAATAACGATTATTAGTTCCAGCGCACCAACTGCTCACATATATGCTCAAAGTAGCTGTCATTGGAGCCACGGGCGCAGTAGGTCAAGAATTCATTATCGCCCTGAACAAGCATAGATGGTTTGAACTGACTCAGATAGCCGCATCTGAAAGGTCTGCTGGAAAAAAATACATTGACGCAATCCGTGATCCAAATTCTGGCATTTTGCGGTGGCACAACAGAGAAGAAGTGCCAGATTATATCAAAGACGTAGTTGTTAGCAAAGTAGACGAGATTAGGCCAGAAAATTTTGACCTTATATTTACTGCCCTTGAATCAGATGATGCAAAAATAATAGAACCCAAGTTCGCCAAGACCACACCCGTAATCAGTACTGCAGCAGCATTCCGTTACGAACCAGATGTACCAATATTGATACCAGGTATTAACGACAATCATGCGGAACTGCTAAACATCCAGAGAAAGAACCGCGGTTGGAAGGGCTTCATTGCACCGCTGCCAAACTGCACGACAACTGGCATGGCAATAACACTAAAGCCAATACTAGATAGGTTTGGGATCGACAGAGTATTCATGACCTCTATGCAAGCCCTTTCTGGTGCAGGAAGATCGCCAGGTGTCATTGCGCTTGACATCATGGACAATGTCATCCCTTATATTCCAAAGGAGGAGGAAAAGGTACAGGTTGAGACAAAGAAGATCCTCGGCCATATGAATAATGGCTCGATTGCTGCTTCGCCGCTTAAAGTTAGCTGTACGTGTACAAGAGTTCCAGTGCTTGACGGTCACACAGAGTCAGTATTTGTTGAAACCAAGGAGGCAGCAGAGGCACAAGATGTAAAGGAGGAAATGGTAAAATTCTCAAAGAATGTGACTATAGCTGGTTTGCCAAGCGCACCAAAAGACTACATCATCGTGCACGATGATCCGACAAGGCCTCAACCAAGAATTGATAGAGAAATAAACGATGGGATGACTACAGTTGTTGGAAGGCTCCGTAAAGACACAGCATTTGACAAAGGCATCAAGTACATGCTCCTTTCACACAACGAAAAGATGGGATCGGCAAAAGGAGCTGTCCTGCT
>DAINRW010000364.1:0-1431 GCA_036741615.1 Nitrososphaera sp. | reverse complement strand
TTAACTTATCACATAAAAAATACATAAGGATGAATACGACGACGACAACATTTCAGGACGGACTATGAGAAATTTGAATCGTACGCGATTAGGGTGACTGACCAGTCAGTCATCTTTATTAAGAACCAACAGATAAGATGTATATGAACGAATCCAAAAACTCTGTTCATAATAAGGAAATAACATTAGCAAGATGGAGTACAAGGTTTTGGGCATGGCTTATCGACTTTATCATAGTCACTATAGCAATTGAGGTAATATTTGCGATAGCATATGCGCCGCTCGCTCTCAATCAAGGCGTGCAGGGCAATCCAGGATTAGGAGCTGTAAGATTTGCGGTTCAAAGCCTATTGTTCTTTGCATATTGGACGTACTTTGAGTCTACGACTGGACAGTCTATAGGCAAGAAGCTCTTAAAGATCAAGACTACAGACTTGGCTGGAAATGTGCCAGACATAAGAAATATTGCAATACAGAGCTTTGGCAAGGCTTTCTTGCTGCCAATAGACGTGTTCTTTGGCTGGATATTTACAAATGACAAGAGACAGAGGCTGTTTAATAGAGCAAGCGATACCATAGTGGTCAGAGTAGTAGTGAATCAAGTACTAGGACCTGAAAATGTCGGCTATCGGAAGGAAGAATAATTAATTCAAGCAACACAGAAAAAGAGCAAAGAACTCACGTCAAGACATCGGCGCTATCGCCACCAACTATTTCATACAGTAAGTGGTCCGGTCGCTTCACTTGGACTGCGATAGTCCAAAGTGCAGCTGCAGCTATGCTGACAACAATGCTTGCAGCATTTTCTGATGGAATTGAATATCCCCTATAGCTTGTAAAAATCATGCTTCCACAGCCTGCAATAGGATTTAGCGCGCTGCTGCTTCAAGAGAATTTGAGGGTTTGAAATGAGTATAGAGCAGACAGCAGAGCAAATCCTTAATCTGTTTATTACCCTATGGCAGCCATACTACTTGTTATGATGGTAAGCGCAGTTGCAGGCGGTACAGGATTCATCCTCCACGGTGGTATATTGCATCGAGGGTATAGTACCACCATTAAATTAACAGAATCTTGACAGAGTACTGTTTTGCTATGCCATTTTACATTGGCAGAAGTTTTGTCCGACAACTACTCAAAACTAAGTTCAAACCAATACCGTAGTTCCATAACAGGAAAAGTGGCCGGGTGGGGGATTTGAACCCACGACCTCAGCTTGCAAGTGTTCTATTTTCCATACAGTCAGCTTTGGATGAAAAGAAGCTTTTGTTCAAATCCCACCCTGGTCCATTCTCTTTCTTTGCATGTCCCATAGAGCTGACCGTCCAGTGAATTTTAAGAAAAAGGTTAGGTAGTAAAAAAGTCTGATTGGTTGAGATTCGTTATCCAATGCTACTCGACATCATTCTGTAATTCTTTAAGCCTCTTGCT
>DAINRW010000363.1:0-1432 GCA_036741615.1 Nitrososphaera sp. | reverse complement strand
GTGAGCGTAGTCAGTGAAATAATGCCTCAAAAAGTAGTTGTTACTGTAGACATCAAAGATAACCCTTCTGCTCTTGATGTATCAAAATTAATGGCAAAACATAGAATCGGATCAATAGTAGTAGTTGAAGGCAACAACAAGAGGCCAGTTGGTATAGTCACTGAAGGAGATATTATAAGTAAAGTATCTGCCCAAAACAAGAGTGCAGATCAGATTACAGTCAGGCACATCATGTCGTCGCCTCTTGTCACAGTCAAATCTATTGATTCTATCGACACTGCAGCAGAAACAATTGCAGAAAATAAGGTAAAGCGACTAGTTGTACTAGAGCAGGATGGTTCGATGGTTGGCATATTATCGGTAAGCGATATTGCAAGAAAGTTAGCAAAAATACTGACTGAGGATTATAGCAGATATCGGTCACTTAGAAATATGCTGGGCTCTGATTAATGACTACCATTTCATCTTAAAAATTGAGTGAGGGACATATCCATCTCCACATACATTATCTTTCCCTATTCTTGTTCGAGTCTTAGGGGCTCCAGCTACCCCTGCAATAGCCTTTTGTGGTTGAGGGTTCAAGAGATTTTATTCATGCTATTTGTATTCAATCTGTTTCGATGTTAGAGGATTATAGCGAGGTCATGCAAAGATAAATTAGGCATGGCACGCATTTATTCTTGAACTTTCAATTCATTTCGTTGCAATATTGGTGGCAAAATGTTCAAACTAAACGAGCACCTACGCATTCAGCCAAGCATACTGGCAGTCTCGCTAGTCTCGCTTGTAGTGATGATGGGCTCGACAATGGTCACTCCATCATTGACACTTTATGCCAAGCAAGACCTAGGCGCAAATGAATTTCTTGTTGGCGCAGTTATTGCAGGTTATGCCATAGGTCGATTGATCTTTGATGTGCCAGCTGGATTTCTAGCCGACAAGCTTGGCCTAACTAGAACAATGATCCTTGGACTTGGAATCCTTATTGGAGCATCAACTCTTGCAGGCTTTGCCTCAAGCTATTGGGTATTGCTTTTTGCAAGGTTGCTGGAAGGGATCGCATCGTCCATCTATGTGAGCGCCGCTATTGCGTTTGTCCTACTGTCTTCAGATGCAGCAAAGCGAGGGACAAACATTGGAAGCTATCAATCAATATTGATGCTCGGGCCTATTATTGGACCAGTAGTTGGAGCACCTATCGCAGGATTTTTCGGATACAACGCTCCATATTTTGTATTTGCAGCAGTAGTATTTGTAGCAGCAGTGATCATGTCAATTTTTAGCCACCAGCAGAAGTTCAATGTTGTGAGGACAGAGAAGCAGAAGGACGAAAGTAGGCAGGCAGGTATGACAGCCTACCTCAACACTGCAGCAATCGCCACTTTTGGCTTTGCATTCCTACGTTCTGGAATCTACACTACAGGAGTACCCC
>DAINRW010000362.1:0-1433 GCA_036741615.1 Nitrososphaera sp. | reverse complement strand
TTGCATCTTTTGCAACAGTTATTGAGACCCTGTTGCGCTCATCCAAAAACTTACCACCATAAATGTCTGCCACGCCGCCAGTTCCTGCAATTGCTACCATTGTCTTCTTAGTCATATAGCCTACACTTAACTCAATGAGTGTTCCTACGCCGCCACCGACTGCGATTATTCCATCTGCAGAAGATGCAACAACAAAATCTCTTGCATAGCCTATGCCAGTGCACACCACAATATCACAATATTCATTTGCATACAAGAAGTCTTCCTGAGGTATTATCCCAACTGTGGTACCGCCATATTCTTTTGCTCCTTTGCATGCAGCTTCCATAACGCCTCCAAGCCCTCCACAGACCAGCACTGCACCAACAGACGCAATTTCTTTGCCCACTTCATATGCCATCCTGCTTGCAAGGTCGGTACATCTGTCTTTGTTGTATCCAATCACAGCAATCTGTAGCTTACGCACAGGCCGGAGCAATAACCAGCGTATGAATTATAGTTTTCGCAGAATGGCATTTTTTATGATAAAGATACGAGAGAAAAATAAAATCAAATACTAGAGTAAAAGAATAGTAACAATTGTGCTGCTTTAATTAACTCAGAGGTCAAACCTTAAGGGCAAATGGACTCTTCAATTTTTTGGCTTTAACATTTTTTCCAAGCACTTAAGAGTAAAAAAAAGACAGTTGCTTGAAAGAAAGATCTTGTTATGATGAATGGATCTTATATTGAAAGTGAGCCTTCCTGCCAATTCTTGCTATTGCAAATGCCTATAACGACTAAGGCTTAAAATTGTAATAGGGGAAATTATACTATGAAATTCCGCGATAGGTTTGAAGCAGGTAATCTTCTTGCAGAAAGACTGGCGGAGAATAGGTATGCTCCTATGATAGTACTTGGCATTCCCCGCGGAGGCGTTATATTGGGAGATATTGTAGCCAAGAAGCTTGGCGCCGACTTTGACATTGTGATACCAAGAAAGCTCGGGGCACCCGAGAATGAAGAGCTTGCTATTGGGGCGGTAATGGAAGATGGTACTGCATACGTTAATACATACATAGTCAATGCGTTGCGAATACCAGGAAACTATATCGAAAGTGAAAGGTTACGTCAGGTCGCAGAAATCAGGCGTAGATCTACAGCATACAGAAAGCACGGTCTTAGTTATAACATAACAGGCAAAAATGCCATAATAGTTGATGATGGCATTGCGACAGGTGCTACAGTCATTGCATCTGCAAGGTGGGCAAGAAAGCATCATCCATCAACTCTTACTATTGCAGTTCCTGTTGCGCCCTCTCAATCTGTAGAAGTGTTAGAACATGAGTCCGACTCTGTTATAGTGCTGCATATACCTCATGATTTCGGATCAGTTGGGCAGTTTTATGAAGAGTTTGGACCAGTCTCTGACGATCAGGTAACCCAGATCATGC
>DAINRW010000361.1:0-1442 GCA_036741615.1 Nitrososphaera sp. | reverse complement strand
GCAAAGTCAAGTAATGGCGCATGCCATATCCCAAAACCAACCATAAATACGACAGCAAATAGAAGTACTGCAACTATTACTCTTGGTTCCTTTACTCTTCGCATATCTGGCGCATCTTCCATGTACATCTTTCTCATTATCCAAGCATAGTAACCTAGTGAGAGTGCACTGTTGAGAACGCCGGCAATAGCAAGCCATGGCCCCCATTCGACGATCGGCCCAGAGTTGATGCCGGCACCAAAGAGAACTAGTTTACTCCAGAAACCGTTGAGTGGTGGAACCCCTGCAAGAGCAAGTAGAGATATCGAAAATGCGATAGCAGTTATTGGCATGCGTCTACCTAGACCTCGATACTTCTCCAAGCTATAGCTTGCAACCGCAGTTGCTACTGCTGCTACTGCAATGAATCCCGCGGATTTCATAACTGCATGATTCATTATATGAAATAATGAACCTGAGAGTGCCTGATCAGAGTAAGGAGCTAGCGCGATACCGATCATGATATAACCTGCCTGTGCAATAGACGAGTATGCAAGTATCCTTGGCACACTTCTTTGTACAAGTGCTGCAAGGTTGCCCAGTGTCATCGTAAAGACTGCTACTATTGCAAGGGTCAATGTCCAGTCAAGGTTAAGGGCAAACATTCCAAGCACAATAACCCGGAGCGCAGCTGCAAAGCCAGCCTTCTTGGTGCCAGCTGCCAGCAGTGCCCCTATGGTCGTGGGTGAACCTTCATAGGCATCGGGTAGCCACATATGGAACGGCACAAGGCCCATTTTGAAGCCAAAGCCAGCGATGAACAATGCCACGGCAAGCAAGCCAATAGGCGTGAGGCTTGGATCCAGGTTAGCAAGCGCCCTAATGGAATCGCCTATGTTCGTTGTTCCGGTTATTCCATACACCAGTCCAATGGCAAGAACAATAATTGCAGATGACAGGGCTCCAAACATGAAATACTTAATTGCTGCCTCATTTGATATCGGGTCGCGCTTTGAAAAACCGGCAAGTGCATAGGTTGGAAGGGACATCAGTTCCCATGCGACCAATAACATTACAAGGTCAGTCGAATATGCTATGACCACCATGCCGATGCTGGAGAGCAGAATGAGAGAGTAATATGCCGCAGGATTTGACTTACCTTTATAGTAATTCCAAGATGAGGCGGTGACCATTATCGACACGATCAGGAGTGCGATAGCAAAGAATGAACCAAAGAGGTCGTCAACTATGACCTCTTGAGAGAATGCCACTGCTGGCAGCACTTCGCCGGTAAGCACACGGAAGACAATGATGGCCATTGATGCAATAAGTGCGGCAAATGCAATTGCACTGTAGAGCTTATTTCTATCCTTACCTTTTTCGCGCCTGGCTGCGTCAATAACAGGTATGGCAAGACCAACTGAGCCCAGTATTATCGTTACAAGTATTGGAGAGGAAAGGAG
>DAINRW010000360.1:0-1448 GCA_036741615.1 Nitrososphaera sp. | reverse complement strand
GTAACGTATAAAAGCAATAGGTTCGAACCTGCACCATCAAAACCCGCCAGCTGACTCTCCCACCCCTAAGCACAGAATGAGAGATCAGCCAGCGAGGGCATGATTACGTGTGTGAGTTTCTCTCCCTGTGTCCCCCACAGAGGGAGACTCATGCACGGATTCTTTCGCATACACTCCACCTCTTAAGCTTTTTAGAGAATTTTGTCGATTCTGAATTTTATATTTACTAATAGAGGCAGTAGCGGCATAGATCACTGTCCCAGCTGCATAGCGGACTCTAAAGTCGTACCTGATGAGACGAAATCAAACCCAAAAGAAGCAAAAGAATAGGAAAAGAAGAAGGATGCTCCGGCCGGGATTTGAACCCGGGATCAGCGACTCGAAAGGCCGCTATGCTTGACCGGACTGTGCAGCCGTATCGAGAGGAAACAGCTACTACACCACCGGAGCATTCGCAAACTGTGTGAAAACCTTCCCATAAAATCGTTTCTTGCAGGCATTCACAAGGTTTTTCTATTGGAGAGGGAATGGTGATCACTATCATGGACAATGTTATTGTTCAAAGAATTGACTCTGAAATCGAGAAGCGCAGCCTGCTCAAACACTCCTTCTACCAAATGTGGTCAGAGGGCAAGCTGAGAATCGATCATCTTCAGGGTTATTCAAAGGAATATTTTCAACTGGTGAAGATAGTCCCAAAGTTTGTTGAAAACATTGCCAAATTGACACGCGATCCTAATACTATCAACGCTAATGCCCGCGAAGAGGCCGAACATATCGATTTATGGGTAAGATTCGCCAAGGCACTTGGCATTTCAAGAAGCGATCTTATCAATTACGGCGGCTCAGAAAAGACCAATGAAGCAGTCGACAAGTTAATGGGACTCTCAAGCCTTACTTTTGAGGAGGCAGCAGCAGCAATGTATGCTTACGAGATGGAGCTTCCAAAGATAAGCAGGAGTAAAATCGATGGATTGAAAAAATTCTACGGCATGGATAGCGAAGATGCAATAAAATATTTTGAGACACACGAAGAGGCAGACGTTAGGCATGCGCAGGTATGGAGAGAGATCTTACAGAACATCCCAGCAGAGAGGCAAGAAGCAACATTTAATGCAGCAATCAAATCGCTACAAGCACAAAACATGTTGCTTGATTCGGTCTACGAAAAGTTTGTAGTCGCCGGAGATAGCAATAGAAGTTACTGTTAGCTAGCCGACAACACAATTCTCCAAACCTTTATACATACTTTTACTCTTCAATTTTTTCTGTTTGGGCCCATAGCTCAGCCTGGCAGAGCGACCGGCTCATAACCGGTCGGCCAGGGGTTCAAACCCCCTTGGGCCCACTCCGATATTGGTCATTTTCATGAAGGTCAACGATATTCGGTGTCGGGGTAATTTAGATATAAAACAATACATTCAGAAAGAGTGGTTAGCACTAGATTA
>DAINRW010000359.1:0-1451 GCA_036741615.1 Nitrososphaera sp. | reverse complement strand
CTCTTATAAGAGAATCTAAGTAAGAAGTTTGGATGAGTGTGTATACTTAGTTGCGGGTTAGGCAAAAAATAACGATAAAAAAATTTACTGTGATCTTTACTGCTATATTGGCTGTTTCTTCATTATTACTGACTCCATCATTATTTTCGCCTCATCATCAATCTATCGTCGTAGCTCAACCATATGTAGAGACAGTCAAACACAGGAATTTAGTAATTGATTTGGGAAATGGTCTAAAAACAAATGCCCAGCTAACCATTCCTGCTGTTGGAAACGGAACATTTCCTGGTGTTCTTCTTGTGAGTGGTGCCGGACCAACTGATATGAATTATACTCAAGGATTTGTTAGCATTGATAATAAGACAGGCGCCAAGGTATATCCACCAACTTTTCTATTTCAAATAGCTGAATATCTATCTGAGAGAGGATTTGCAGTACTTCGATATGATAAGAGAGGAATAGGCGCAAATCATACATTTCTGGATAGTAATGTATGGGGAAATGTAACATTTAACGATCTAAAACAAGATGCAGAGAAGGCTTTAGCAGTCTTGGCACAGCAGCCAGAAGTTGATCCAAACAGGATAACAATAATTGGACATAGTGAAGGCGGTGTTATAACATCTAGAGTTGCTTTAGATAATCCAGATAAAGTCAAAAATATAGTACTTATGGCAACACCAGTTCTAAATCTCATTAAAGATAATGCTTACCTAAATTATGTATATGTGCCAATTATATATGCTCAGAATGTGCTGGACAAAAATCATAGTGGGTTAGTATCTGTAAAGGAAGCGTCAGAGGATCCTGTTTTTCAAGGTATGGTTCTTGACAATTCTACGTTGTTTATTGGTCATAGTAATAACAGTACTGGTATTGATTCTGCTGTTAATGATACCAATTCTACTAATGACACCAAAATAAGCATCAATTATGAGCTTAAACCTAGACTTGAAAGACAACTTGAACAATACATAAACGAATTAAATACCAACAATACTAACCAACCACGAATGTTAGTTAAGAAATGCTCTTTTGATATATATAGATGCCCAATGTGGGCTAAATCTCACTTGTTATTACCCCGTACATTAAGCGTAATAGGAAATGTCTCTTCAAATATTGGTATACTCACACTCATGGGGGAAAATGATGTTGTTCAGCAGGCCTTTTTGCTGCAGCAAAGATTAACTGAGGTAAACCATCCTGACCATACTCTGATAACATATCCAAACCTTGGCCATCATTTCTATCCTGAAAATACATTGCAAACGGGTGTTCCAGCTATGCCAGAGCCAATTTCAGAATATGTCTTGGCAGACCTGTATTCATGGCTTGAAACTCATTCTGGATTGGCAGCCTCATATAGCAGCACACGTATAGCCAACAGTAGTAATTCAAGTACAAATGTGACTCCTTCTTCTGCCAGCGGCAAATGACCGCTATATTAT
>DAINRW010000358.1:0-1453 GCA_036741615.1 Nitrososphaera sp. | reverse complement strand
CGAAAGTGATAATTGATGATAATGCAATGTTCCGCCATCCAGAGCTCAAAAAGTATGAGCATGTATCAGAGCTTGAAAAGCAGGCCGAAGTTAGTGGCTTTTCTTTGGTCGAACTTGACGGCAACGTAGCGATTATTGGAAATGGAGCAGGCCTCGTGATGTCGACCCTTGATATGGTATCAGATGCGGGGGGCAGAGCAGGGGCATTCTTGGACTTTGGTGGAAGAGCCACTACGGAAACCATCTATGAAGCGCTAAAAGTTATAAGCAAGATTAAGAGGGTTGAAGCAATACTCGTCAACCTTTTTGGAGGAATTGTAAGAACAAACCTTGTAGCGCAAGCAATATTGGACGCATATAACAACAACCTTATGAATGTCCCCGTTTTTGCAAGGATCTCTGGAGCAGAGTCCGAGAAGGCAAAGGAAATGCTTCAGGGTAGTAAAGCAAAACTCTATAATACAGTGGAGGAGGCAATACAATCTGCGGTATCTACGCTAAACGATAGCAGGGGATCAACATGACAACAACTGTGGAAAAAACATTCAACATATTTGATATACTCATTGGGACTGAGGGAGAGGAAGACTTTGGGAAGAAGCCTGTCATAATACAAGGTATTACTGGCAGCTATGGATCGACTCACACTAGGCTGATGAAGGCATATGGGACAAATATTCCTGCAGGCGTGACCCCGGGTAGAGGGGGTCAGAGATTTGAAGATATACCTGTGTACAATACCATGAGTGAAGCTGTTGAAGCCACCGGCGCACAGATATCGGGAATCTTTGTTCCTGCACCATTTTTCCTCAAGGCGGCAGTAGAAGCAATAGATAGTGGGATTAAGCTGCTGGTCGCAATACCCGAGCACATACCGATCAAAGATTCGATAAAGGTTTTAGAATATGCTAGAAAAAATGGAGCAAAGATGATCGGACCTAACACTCCGGGCGTAATTGTCCCGGAGGTTATGAAGGTAGGGATAATGCCTGCACAGCCTTTCAAGGCTGGGACCACCGTAGTCTTTTCTCGTAGCGGGACCTTAATGTATGATGTTTCATACAACCTAACAAGTAAAGGCTATGGCCAGAGGCTATGTCTGGGAATTGGAGGGGATCCTATCAATGGAACAAATCTTATTGAAGCATTTGACCTTGTCAGAGACAGAGAGGATGTTGAGTCAATAGTCGTAGTAGGCGAGATAGGTGGTGATGCCGAAGAACAGTTGGCTCAGTACATTATAAATACAAACTTCGTCAAGCCAGTTATTGCCTACATTGCAGGACGAGCAGCTCCGAAAGAAAAGAGAATGGGCCACGCAGGCGCAATTGTCTATGGCGAGTATGGGTCTGCAGAATCAAAAGTTGCCAACTATGCAAAGGCAAATGTACCAGTTGCAAAGCGTCCAGCCGAAGTACCTGAGCTTTTGGCAAATAAACTGAGAAAGTAAGAA
>DAINRW010000357.1:0-1476 GCA_036741615.1 Nitrososphaera sp. | reverse complement strand
ATGTGTCATTCAATGCTATATAAATGAAGAAAGTAGAAGCCATGATTAGGCCTGAAAGGATGCCTGTCGTGAAAGAAAAGTTAAGGCAGATGAAGATTGGCGGTATGACAATTTCTACAGTATCCGGATGGAGCAAGGAGCGTGAACTCCACTTACAATGGAGAGGTCAACCAGTCGCATACGATCTGCTGCCTAAAGCAAAGTTTGAGATAGTGCTTCCAGATGACCAGGTAGACAGAGTGGTACAGGCAGTCATTGAGTCTGCAAGAACTGGCGAGCACGGAGACGGTGTCGTATTTGTTTCAACAATAGAACAAGCATTTAATATTGCTACACTGGATAAGGACGAAAAAGTAGTCGTCTGAAAAATGCGCAAGAAACTGTCACTTCTTGCACCGACAGTAAGGTTGTTGTTGTTGTTGTTTTTTCTACTTTTCATTGCTTATGCTTTTTCTCCTGGATTTGCCGCAAAATATTTTTCTGAGCAGACTGATTTTACAGAAACTTCTGTTCCTATGACAGGGTACATCTGGAATAAAGATGACATAAAAAACTGCATATACATGGATGATGGAGTTGAAAATGCGTACTATGTTTGGACAAAGCTGTCAGTGCAAAAGTGGCGGCATGCGCTGCAAGAATATACTGGCAACAAGCTTGAATGGAATATTACCGCCAAGTTTGTCAAATCTGAGGCAGAGCTCGAATTATGTGACATCAAGGTGTATATTTATGACGAGTATAGTGATTTTCCAGATTATCCTAATCAAACAGGAGCCTATACGTCTGTGGGTTTCAAGGATGGTATGAGGGACAGCAATGGCCTTGATATGCGTATATACCTTTCACCACTTGTACTACATGGCGACGGCAAGACTGAAATAAACCTGCCACCATATGCCTTTAGGAACTCGGCCGTTCATGAGATCGGCCACGTACTTGGGCTTGGTCATATGCAATTGCAAAAGGGGTATTTGATGTCACCTCAATTTGACTTTTGGCAAACAAGTGAACAACTACCTATAACCACATTAGAGCTTGAGACGCTGGTCAAAACCTATGGGATAGACGGCTTTGATTGAACTGCTATACCATATTCTTTCTGAGATATCAAGCAAGCAGATGATTTACATCTGTTATTAATGGATTTGGGCATACCTCGCCACTCCGAATTGGAGAGTTGAATTTAGGTATCTAGAACACTGCAATTGTCGATTGTTTAGACTAAAAAAAGTTTCCGTTCAATTAACACTTTGTTGAATCCTTTGTACGTCTTTAGGGATTTGATCTTTCCAGATATATTTCAAACAATTCTATCGTGACTTTGCATGTGTATAATAGGATCATGTAATTGATGATCAAGCTGTCATCGCCGACGATCTGCGGTCATCATCCTCATCATCCTCATCATCCTCATCATGTCATTACTTTATATTCAATCAGCCGCATAATCTCTATATAGGAACAGCAATACAG
>DAINRW010000356.1:0-1476 GCA_036741615.1 Nitrososphaera sp. | reverse complement strand
CTGCGACCTTGGCCCTTTGTAGATTTGCTTCAACAAATATCGTTTGCATCATCTTAGCTTCCGTCAAGTCTGCATCCTGTAAATTGGCCCACATTAGATTCGTTTTGGCCAGATTGGCGTTTGTAAGACGAGCTTCTTTCATTTCAGCATACATCAAGAGCGTTTCACTAAGATTAGCACCTTGAAAGTTTGCGCCATTTAAGCTCGCCTGAACTAAGTTTGCGCGAGTCAGGTTCACATTCACGAAGGTAGCCCTGTCTGCAGTCACACCATTAAGAAAGGCACCGGATATGTTCTTGCCTGAGAAGTCTCTGTCGCTAAAATCCAGTTTGACTCTCAGGTTCTTGGCCACCATCCTCCAGGAATTAAACTCTTGAATCTTGCCTTCGATTAGCAGTTTAAACCCTTCTTCCTGCGTGTTTGACATGTCCTTTGATACTTTACCTGCTTACTGCTTATAATATATTTAATATATGTCTGCTTGTCAACCAGGGCTATTCCAAGGATTTATTCCATTTTGGTAACGTATAGCATCTATGAGTCCTTCAGCATATCCAATGCTCAATACTGCTAGCTCAAACTTGCCTTGGCGAAGGAACCGTTGAGCATCTGCAATATAACATTCAGCATTTTCAAGCGTTTCAAATATTCCCTTGGTACCCTGGGGACTATCACCGAGAATCTTGCGCATCTCCCGGACCGCCAGTTTGGCTTTTGGAGCATAGCGCTCTACCATCTGCGCTTCAATTCTACTAGAGCTTTGAGAATTGTCAGTAGGCTCATCGATGTTTTCTGTAAGTGAACTAAGTGCCTGGATCTCGGTAAAATGCAGAGCACCTGTGATAATGACGGAATGTGGACCTATTCCAAATTCCATCTTCTTAAGCGACTGGACTTTGCCTGATGTGATCTTTTGGTCTTGCATTCCTACCCTGGAGGCGACTACTGCAAAGGTGTTGTCAGAAAAGATATGGTGCTTATGAGTACATTCTGCATCTAGCAGCATGTTAAACACAGAAGATGGATTGAGGAAAAACGGCTCTTTGCGTTCATCATTATAGCTGTATTCTGTCAAAATCAGCGTATGACTTCCAGTAAGAAGGTTTTGAAAAATAGTGTCATAGACGGTGATAGCAGAGTGGAACTCAGACATCATTGTAACCATCCTGCCGAACTTGTAAACGTGCAGGCCGCTCTCGCCGATTGTAGATGCAATGCCTGATGCCGAATGGAGAACCGCCGTTTTGACCGAATTTCTGGCAGCTCTTGAGCGAAGTTCGCTGTGAGTCGTGGCAATAAGAGGATCACCGTATGTCAAAAGTGCTACATCTTTAGTTCTGGCTGCTTCTATGATTTCCCTGCCGTCTTCTACAAACCATCTTTGCACGGGTTCAGTATGCACTTCAAGCAAAGAGTTTAGCCCTTTTATATCGGCCTCAGAAAGGGCGCTAGTGAACCTTTCAATATAAACAATCT
>DAINRW010000355.1:0-1478 GCA_036741615.1 Nitrososphaera sp. | reverse complement strand
TCTACATCAAGGCCCTTTAACATGGCAAATGCATTAGGATGTATTTGAAACCCTTTACTGGTTGCATAAGATAATGCGTTGGAAACTTCATTTTGTAAAGCCAATACAGTCGGCCATTTTGATGGCGAACATCATCCTTAATTAGATTTCTATTATCATAGTTTTATCTTATGAGTGCGCATTATCATTATTGTTGAAAAAATTCTGCGGCAGGTGTAAGAAAGTGCTCCCTGCCAATACTAGGTATCTTCTATGTGAAAATTGTCACAAGCAAGTAGTGATGGGCGAAGAGGATCGAGAATTTTACGAAAACTCTCGCTTACACTACTAAGCTTTTCTTCTTGTTGTCCTACTACTGCTTATTCTCTTTCTTCTTTTTGCAGTTGTAGTAGTTGTGCTCTTGCCTTCAGATAGACTTCTGTTTCCCTCAAGATCTTCTGGTAACTCAGGTGGCGCTTTCAACTCGCGAGTCTTCGTATCTTGATCTTGAGGTCCGACTACGGGAACATTAACTGAGTCCTTTAACCTTTCTGCAAACTCTCTACGTGCAAGCACTAAAGTCCGCTGCTGGTCGATCAGCTTTATAAAACCGGTGTAGATCTGCGCTTGCTCTGTATATGTCCTTGTCCTTATCTCCGATAGTATATCCTCAAATGAGTCTGCAAACCTCATTGCAAGGTCACCCATTCTTGATATCGCCTCTCCATCCATTTCAGCCCGCTTTTCTGCGGCGTTCTCTTGTGCCTGTTTAGCTTTCTTCTTGGCAACTTTGGTCCCTGCTACTATTATCTCTTTGAGCTCTGCAAGCGCGCCCTTCATCTTCTTTGATATTTCTGACTCTGTATCGATATATCCTTCCGGCCTTGACACAGAAGTCGTTTCAGGTCGTGGCAATGTTGCAAGCTGCCTTCCTTCTTCCATTACTGAATCTGCAGTCGTACTCTTCTTTTCAATCTCTAACTGCTCTGTAGATGCATCTCGTATTTCTTGTACTGAAGCTCTTAAAGCTCTGTCCTCCGGCATTGGCGCATCCCTGTGAGCCCTGTATCGGAACAATAGGTCTTCACTTGCAATGACAGAAGCTCCTGCTGTAGATATCTCAGATTTTGGAATATCAAACCTAATTGAACTATCGGTGTCGCTAAACACCACAATAACCTCATCCGTTTCCTTTGCAACACGTCCTATCGGACGATTATTCACTACTACTGTTTTGTTAAAGAAGCCTTTTGGATACTTGCCCTCATAGCTACCTAGATCAGTCTCTGTAGATGATTGCTTCGACTCTTTTTCAAACTTCATCATATTCTCTACACTCAGGCCTGCTTCTGTGTTGCTCTGAGCTGTTCCCATTTTCTCTTTGGCTGTTTCGGCTCCTGCTTGGGCTAAATCTTTGATTCCACCTGCTGCTTGTCTAGCTAGTCCTTCTACGTCAACATTCATTACAGCTTCCCCTGCATCCTTCATCTTTTCCTTGA
>DAINRW010000354.1:0-1482 GCA_036741615.1 Nitrososphaera sp. | reverse complement strand
AGGTACTTGCCGTCTGAAAGCGATGCAAACAATTCTATTTCTTCAATACTTGTCATTGTAGGCAAGAGGACTGAAACTTGCTTTTGCGATAGTATGAACTTAATAGCGAGTTCTGTGATGTTCCATCCCTTGCTATTCGCAAGAGGTCTCATCTTCTCTATCTTTTGCATCGCCTCGATGATAAACTCTTGTTTTCTAAAACTGCGGTGGTCGTTCTTGTCAAACTTTGTATCGCTGTTGACCTTGCCCGTAAGTAAGCCTGATGCATCGGGAACTCTAACCATTATGCCGACATTGCGCCGCTCTGCTGCCTGCATAAAGTCTCGTGCAGGGTCCTGCTCTAAAATATTGTACACAGTCTGAAGGCATGTAATGTTCCTTTTTTTAATGGCTTCTAAGCCTTCCTCCTTCCATCCTATTGCCGGTCCAAGTGCAACCCCGTGGCTCTTGATTGTACCTTTTTCCACCAATTTATCAATAGAAGAAAAAAGTTTATCATTTTCTATTGCATCCATCTTGGGATTGTGGAGGCTATAAACATCTAAGTAATCAGTCTGCAAACGGTCAAGACTCTGGCTTATAGCAAACTGCAAAAATTCTTGGTTGTGCTTTTGTGGCAGTTCGCTGTGTCCTATTTGCTTGGCGCTGTACATGTCGTAACCCCACTTTGTGGAATATATCACATCGTTGCGCATATCCTTAAACACTTGTGCCATAAGCTTCTCGCTTTTCCCCTTTCCATATATGTCGGCAGTTTCGTAAAAGTTGATACCCAAATCATAGGCGCGCTTTAGCATCCTGATCGCTTCATCGTCATCAACCTTTTTTCCCCACCAATCAAGCGCTATGGCCCACGCACCAAAGCCAATCTCACTTACCTTTAAACCACTCTTACCTAAAGTTCGATATTTCATGCCGCTATAGATAGCACTCCTTTTACTTCAGATGCTATTGTGTTGAATTGCAGATCATCCATTATGGGTCTGCCGCTTACATCTATGTCAAGCGGTATCCACGATCTGCAGCCAATCCATTCCTGCTTGTTTTCAATCAATATCGGATTTTCAAGCTTGAAAACACGCAACAGTATCACACTCATAGGCTTCTTTGGGTTGTAATCCATCCTTGCATTAACATAGCTTTCGTTCCAGATGTGGTACTTTGCAAGCGTTCTGAGAGCAATACGGTCAGTTATCTCTTTGACTTCGATGGCTTCTGCATAGCTTGTAATCCTGTTAGTGCCAGTGGCCGGCTGATCCTTCAGCACATCGTCAAGTCTATCTGCATAGTCAGCCTGCAAATGATCCTTTGATTGGTGTTCATACGTTGGAAATAGTAGAAATCTGTCGTGCTGGACTTTGAAGCCTTGGCGATATTCCAGTATGCCGCCTTTGCGTAAAAGCAGAACCTGTCTGCCCTCTTCAATAGCCCTGCAGACGACAGCCCATTCTTTCAGAGCCTGCATAATTATCCTAGACTTTT
>DAINRW010000353.1:0-1483 GCA_036741615.1 Nitrososphaera sp. | reverse complement strand
CCTGCTGGGAAGGCGACAGGCCACGGTCACCTTTAACGTCAGTCATGGCACCAGCAATCATCAAGTTTTCTCGCTGCAGCATCTTGACGTATTCCACTAGGCGATTATGATATTCAGTACCGTGTTTTTGGTCGATTTCATAAGTAGTTGAATATAATGAGTTAATTGCGTCCATGCCTACGCAACGCTGGAAGCATGTACCAGTGATCTGTCCAAGCTTCCTTTGCATCTTGTTCTGGTCAACTAGATCCTGCGCGCTTTCTGTTATGTGCAAGAACCTGTTGACTTGCATTCCCGTTAGCGAAGATTGGGGTGCAGCGAGCTCTGGCTCCTCTACCGCAAGATCATAGGTCTCCGCCACAGCATTTATTGATGGCCGGATCATTGGATGATCAACTGGCTCTTTTACGACCTCTCCAAAAAGGTATATCTTGAGATTTCTACCTCTGAGGCTTTCAATATATTCTGCCCCATTCTTAATCGCCATATAAGACATATAGCACTTGAATGTTTATTATACTTTCTCAAGTGCAATATAGTGAAAAAATAGCATTATTTAATGTAATTTTTACACAAACCTGAAAAGCTAGTTAGGATGTGTGCCTGAAACATTACCCTCTATTACCTAATCTGCTTCAGCCATTTGCATTTTTTGGCTGGAATGACAATTTGTCAGTTTCATTTTAATATTTCTTCTTTTACAACACCTTCTTGGATCGGCCTGCAATTGAATGTCCTCACACGACACAGAAGATTATTGTATATAGGTCTGATTAGACCTATCAAAGTTCTTAACAACTTGAAAATCCTTACCGAACTGTGACTGCATCAATGACCTTAATTCAGGGTATATAGCGGATGGGCCATTCTTTGCCATCTTGGTTGCAGTATGATCATTACCCAACATCCACTTGCATAGTTCAAAAGTCATCTGGCGCACCGTGTTCTCATCTACGATTCCAAGGCTATGGAGATATTCATGGGACAGCACCATGAATATGTAAGAGTTGTACTCTTCAGTTGATTTGACAATCCTTTTCAATGTAGTCAAGAGGTAAGTGTTAACCACTATTGCATTTGAGCCCAACATATGATAGGCTCCAAGGCTGCTTGGCATCATTTGCAATATCAGGCTCAGTCCTGCTCGGTGCAGCTTGAATTTCTGTAGGACTACAGTCTTCACTAATTCAAATGTCTCATCAAAATCCTTCAGATTTGCAATCTTCTCTACAAACTGCATCTGTTCTTCTGTAAGCATCATTAATTAATACGTGCTAGAGATGTATAAAGTATAGTAGTAATGGCTTCGCAATCTTTTTACAACCAGAATATAGTTTTACTGATGTGGAAGCAAAAACCAAGCAGGTCAACCTGCGGGATATAATAGCCAACTATCCTGATTTTCCCAAGCAGGGGATACTGTTCCGCGATATAAATCCTGTTTTCAAAAGGAACGATGCCTTGAACTATATTGCCGATGAGT
>DAINRW010000352.1:0-1488 GCA_036741615.1 Nitrososphaera sp. | reverse complement strand
GACCCAAGCGCTTCTGCAGACAGACGATAGAGCTCACTATCAATGTCTGCAGGCTTGGAATCATACACAGTAGTAGCAAGATGCTCTTCTAGCGGTTGCCAAATGTAATGAAGGCAAAAGTCGTTGAGCTTTTTCAAATGTTCAGATATAACCTTAGAGTCAATACTGCTTCCAGATACCTCGATCCTTGCAATGGGTTTTTTGTCATAGGTTGTTGCCTTCTTGATTATCAGCTCGACCTCATTTGCAATGTCTTTATAGTCTATTCTAGTAGAGAATTGCTGACGTCTGCTTTCAAGCTTTACCCATTGTGTTGATGGCTCTTCACCAGACATGTCGGTTATGATAAAGCCTTTATCCACCTCTTTGATCCCTTCGCTCGGGGTCAGGTCGATTGAGCCAGGGTAAGCTATGGGCCCGCCTAGGAATTCAAATCTCTTTTCAAGATGGTCATGATAGTGACCCAGTGCATAGTAGTTAAATCCTGCAGGAAGATCAGTAGAATTAAGCTCCCCGGCAAACTTGTTAAAGTCCGTCAGCCCCTGATGTAGCACAAGCACCTTCTTGCCAGTATGTTGTTTTGCAACATGCTCGGCATGACGAATATTTTCGATTAGTGAATCAATACTACTGCGCCGCTCCTTGTCTGCCCCAAACAATATACAATTTTCAATTTTGAAAGGTTCATCAGATCGGAGCTTCTTTGCAAGCCCAAGATTGCTGTAAATGTGGATAAAGGGCACATCACGAAGGCGACTGATATCATGTTCGCCCAGCACAAAAACTACAGGTATCTGCTTTTCCTTCAACTTTTTCAATGTGTTGCCAAGCGTGATTATCGCCTTGCCGCATGGCCTTGGATTGTGAAATAGATCACCGGCTAAGATGATGAGTCTTACTCTTTCCTTTATTGACACATCTATTGCCTCATGAAAAACCCGATAGACATCTTCCTCTCTTTCCTCTAAGCTAAATTGAGAATACCCAAGGTGGAGGTCAGAGATGTGTGACATTAACATTTGTATTCTGTAGAAGTATCAACTGCTAATCCTGTATATAGCCTGATGGAATATATGATTCTGATGATTCTTTGGAGATCTGCTCCTTCAGTACTGCTAGCTGAGACCATTGTTCAACCGCCTTCTGGTCGCCACCTATCTTCCGCTCTTTGACTTCATCCACCTTAACAAACGTCGGCAGATTGACCCATTGACCAGCGAATATCGCCTCACCAGGGTTTAATGATGTCAGCTGATCAATAAGATCCCGGCTAAGTGCTTCGCTGGCCGCAGAAACATGCATCTGGTCGTCCTGCTGAATCATGCGCATTACTGCAAGCGAGCCCATCTGACTCAAAATGTTAGCATCAATTCCTCTAGGGCGCTGCGACACTATGACTAGGCCAAGCCCAAACTTCCGCCCTTCACGAGCAACCTTAGAAGCGAAATATTTTGTATCTGTATCTTCATCCTTCGGTATAAATACATG
>DAINRW010000351.1:0-1489 GCA_036741615.1 Nitrososphaera sp. | reverse complement strand
TCCCAGACGATAAAATTGATTCTGTGAAGGCTTGCGGCAAAATTACCGACTGGGGGGTTATACCCTATGCCATCAACCACCTTGCCACCAAGTTTTTCAAACTCTTCTTTCAGTGAGGATTGAAGATTGTTTCCAAAAACGTCAGTTCGCCATATTGGAATGACAACTCTTGTGCCTTCATCCCACATCTTTTCTGCTAATACCTCTGCTTGATGAGTATCGTCTGGAACGAATCTAAACACGTTATCATTGGGAATTGACAAAGATGGAGCCGTACTACTACTACTAACTATCAGAATACCGTTTTCGTCAGCATAATCTTTGACAGCGGCGACTGCGGCGCTTGTCGATGGCCCAATGACTATTCGTATTCCTTTTGATGCCAAGTCCATAACTTTTTCACGCGCGACATTAGGGTCTGTCTTTGTATCTTCAATTACAAGTCCAACCCTTGATGATGATCCAGACTTTGCCAATTGATTGTTTACGTCTTCGACTGCCAGCCTCAATGATGCTTCAGCAGATTCCCCAAAGGAGGAAAGTGTACCTGTAAGTGGTAGTAGCGCTCCTATCAATATCGTGTTTGAGCCTTCTACAGGACCAAAATATTTTGTAGACTCTGTGGCGCCTGAAGTCATAAAGCCGTAACTTAGTATTCCGCCGACCAGAATTACAGCAACGAATACTTGCAGATATCGAATCCTATTATTAGCAGTAGTATTTCTATTGCCAAGGCCATCTGTTATTTTCAAATGGTCCTGACTAGTATTACTTGAAGAAGCCGTGCCTGGGTTGTTAGAGATTGCAAGAAATTTGTTAAACCACAAAAGACCTCCAGCCAATATGAGATACTCCGCCCCAAAGAACATAGATGATAACCATACTTGTTCGTACAAACCTGAAAGGATTATGAATGCAAACCAGCTGTCCGTTATCACTATGCAGAATAAAGACAGTGATTTAAATGTCCAAGGTATGGACCAGGGTCTTTCCTTCCATAGTCCAAGCAGGATTGGAAGAGCAGGAACTGTTAATAGAGCATTCATTAGTGGATAGGCAATAAGGACTGCAAACATTGACACGCCCCCTTGGCTTGAAAAATCTGATATGCCGACGGTAAGTGAACCCAAGTATGCTATAAAGATGCCATTTCCGATTATGCTGGCAAGCAATACTCTCTTGTTCAATTTGTTGTGAAATTGCCTGTAAGTTGCAATAAGGTTATACGCAAAAAAGGGGTATCCAGCTAACCAGAGGATATCTGATAAGGATGGGATTGGTGCTGCTACATGATAAACCAATTCGTAGCTGGCCCAAATTACATCAGCAGAGAGCCAAAGGACGAGACCTATTGCGAGGCATATGTATGCCTTTGAGTGAGAACGGTTGTGAAGAATCTGTCTATATGCTAGCAAAATACCTAGAAACGCTGCAAAAGACGCTGCAGCAATTATTATTAGCTCAGAGTATACAACCCTAGATTCCTCGC
>DAINRW010000350.1:0-1492 GCA_036741615.1 Nitrososphaera sp. | reverse complement strand
GATGTGAGGACCATCGAGCACTGGTTAAGCGGTTTGGGGAAAAAAAAGTGAACAGTTTCATACCCACCTTTGTTTGACGGGGTTATTCATTCTCCACTTTGTCCAAATGGATGAATTGTGGTCTTATCTAAAAAGGAAAAAGTGCCAACTGTGGGTGTTTATCTCCTTTGAAGTCGCTAGTCGCTTCTGGTTGGGATTTGAGTTAGGCGCACGAACACTTCATACCGCCAATCGGTTAGTTGCCCAGTTCAAACGATTTGGAAATTGGGTGGGAGAAAAAATACTGAAGGTGACAACCGATAAGCTGGCGGCTTATAAAAAGGCATTGGAAAAGCAGTTTACAAATAACTCTTATCACTATTTGCAAATTGTTAAACGACGGGTTAAGCGTCGCTTGGTGACAGTCAAAAAGTGCTTTGTTAAAGGCACTGAAGAAGATTTTCCGGAGAAAACTCAAAACACGTCCTATATTGAACGGTTTAATCTTACCTTAAGACAGCATGTGGCTTATTTGACAAGAAAAACACTCGGTTATTGTAAAAATAAACAGCACTTTAAACAGATTTTATGGATTAATTTGTTCAATTACAATTACCTTCAGTTTCATCGGAGTTTGAGGATCAAAATAAATACTAGGACAGAGAAATTTACAAAAAAGTATCAGAGCTATACCCCCGCTATGAAAATAGGACTGACCCAAAGTGGATTGACCTGGAGGGATCTCATTATTGCTCCCATACCAATAAGTCATTGATTTTTAAAAGCTGCATCGGTTTGTGGGGACTACCCACCCGCGCATTATCGGCAAAGTGGTACGATTGTGTCTGTTCGTTGGTGTAGAAGCGCTGTTCATTCCCGAATACGAAGGCAGGCGCAACTACTGGGTAGAAGGCTTTCACTCGCTTTGGGTAGAGGGTTTCTGGTCGCGCGAGACATTTGGAGAGTTGGCCAAGGTGCGCACAGAAGCGCCAGTATTTGGGCGATGGTATCACAGGCGGTATCAGCCCCCAAGCCTGGAAGGCAAGACCCCTGCCCAGATGAGACGCGGAATAGAAACTGTGCGTTTGACTGCGGCCTTGCGTCGTTTGATCCCGGAGAGGTTGCCGATCACCCGGGGGCGAATCAGTTTCATTCGCAAGGTTGATACTATGGAGAAGGTACGAGTGCTGAACGAAAGTTGGACGGTGGGACGCAAGTGGATTGGGGAATACGTGTGGGTGATAGTAGACACAGCTAAGCAGACGATCACCTTCTGGCATAAAGCAGATGAGCAATCGGCCTGGAAGGAAATCAAGTCTCGCCAATATCGTCTTAATGAGATTGTTCATCCACCGCTACCTGAATTCCGAAGAAACCGTTCGCGGTGTCGTGAGCAATGGCCCGGTTAGATCCGAGCCAAAAAACCGTTCGCGATGTCGTGAGCATTGACAATTAGCTGTTAGGTACATACGATAATCTACGTTAGAAGCCGGATTACCTGCATGAGATACCC
>DAINRW010000349.1:0-1495 GCA_036741615.1 Nitrososphaera sp. | reverse complement strand
ATGCTCACCTCAACCATTATTGTCCCCAGTCTTCGCCTACTCTTTCAGCGGGCTTTAGCTCCAAGTTGCCTTCTACCTTTGAGGTAATCTCATACTCTCCACCACAGTCGGGGCAAGTTATAATCTCGCCGACGACTACGTCCTCTGGAACGCTGATATCGGCCCCGCATTCTTGGCATTCAACTTTTGATTTCATTTTCTACCTCCTTTTTGTTTTTTCTATGCGTATCTACCCCTGCAATCAAGGAGTTTGCAATAACTGACTGCAATCCCCAAAGCTCGACGAACCCTTTGGCAAGACTCTGGTCAAAGGTCGAACCTGTGGCATATGTTGCCAGATCATTTCTGTACAAAGAATATTTTGATTCTCTGCCAACCACCCTAAGCGATCCCTTTTCCATTTTTAGTCTAACTTTTCCTGAAACACGATTTTGTGTCGCATCTATAAACCTATCCAAGTCTGCTCGTAGGGGATCCTGCCATAGCCCGGCGTATGCAAGCCAGCTCCACTGATTGTCAACTATCTGCTTGAATGCAAGCTCATGCTTGGTAAGAACCATTTTTTCAAGGTCTTTGTGAGCCTCGATTATCGATACAGCCGCTGGGGCCTCATATACTTCTCGAGACTTGATTCCGACTACTCGGTCTTCAATATGGTCGACAATGCCAACGCCATACCCCCCAGCCTTATCATTAACGTGCTGGATTAGGTCAGTAATGGCCATATCTACACCATCGACAGCTATTGGCATGCCTTGGTCGAATTCAATTTCCATGTAACCAGCCTTGTCGTTTTGAAAATTGATGAATTCAAAAGCGTCCTCAGGTGGTTCAAAATCAGCTTCCTCTATTCGGCCCCCTTCTATAGCTCTTCCCCAAATGTTGATGTCAATACTGTACTTCTTTGCCTCTGAGCTTATTGGTATGTTCTGCTCTCTTGCAAAGGATATTTCAAGATCTCTAGTCAGGTTGAGGTCACGTATTGGAGCAATGATTCTAAGGTTTGGATTGAGTGCCCGCATCGTTACGTCGAACCTAATCTGGTCGTTGCCTTTACCTGTGCATCCATGCGCTATTACAGCTGCACCTTCTGTCTTTGCAACTTCGACTGCTTTTGCAGCAATCAGTGGTCGAGCAAGAGCAGTTGCGAGTGGGTACTTGCCTTGATAGAGGCCATTAGCCTTTATGCTGGGTACCACAAAATTGCGGGCAAACTCTTCGCGTGCATCAACGTAAACATGTTTTATCGCCCCAATTGCATGAGCCTTTCTTTCTATTTCTTCAAAGTTGTCCTGCTGACCGCAATCAACAGTGACTGTTATGACATCCAGCTTGTGAAGCGTCTGAAGGTATCTTATGCATACTGAGGTATCCAGTCCGCCTGAGTAGGCCAAAACAACTCTGCCATTGTTGCCCAATTACATGCGATTGCCTTTCAACCATTACATTTATATTTTTTGGTCAGGAACGACCTAAATTAAGGTGATATTGACCC
>DAINRW010000348.1:0-1496 GCA_036741615.1 Nitrososphaera sp. | reverse complement strand
GTAGGAAATGTTGTTGCACTTAGCACTGCAAGTATGCTCACGGCTACTGCAGTGTAGAACGCTATGGATTTGGGCTCCATTGAGAGGAAACCCATAATAAACTATTTATAGAATGGGTAATGCCGTACCCTGACTTTTTGCCAGTAATTTCGAATATATTTCTAGGACAGATCTCTGTATGCTGCCCTCTGTAATATTGTAAGAATAAGATGTTTGTATGCTCCACTAAGTACAACTTCTATTATAAAAGAAAATTGACAAAATATTCGAATTTTTAACAGTATGGGGGTTATCATTCTCCTAGGAAATGTCGTTCGGAAGTAGAGGAGAAAATCTATGGCCAATAATCTTAGCGTTTCAAAGAGCACTTCTAATCGAGATAGAATTGACATCATCACATCCATTCTTGATGCCGCTAACGGAGGGACAACTAGGAGAAGAATATTGCTCCTATCGGGCCTTTCCAGCAATCAATTCAAAAGGTATCTTTCTGTGTTAATAGAGAATGATTATATCAGAATGGAAATTCAAGAGAGGAGTAAAGGAACTGCAATCTATAGAACTACTGACAAAGGTATTGCTTTGTTGCGCATATACCAACGTATCAGGGATCTATTATCTCCAGATGCTGCAACTAACAATTGGCTCATTGATTATAGATCCAGCATACCTATGTGGCATAATATGCAGAAACAGTGAGAGAGAATCGAGACGATAAGTTGAAGGAATGAAACCCTGAGAGGATTAGCGATAAAGACAATGCGATAAGTGAGTTAAATCTAACAAGAAGGAGATCATAAATTTGCTTTGATACTGTTTCCTACAAATTCCAGAAATTGATTGAATCTTTTTTGTACATTTTCAAATGCCTGCCCCTGTCAATCATTAATCAAAGCTGGGGTTAAGACTACGTAGGCATATATAGAAAGTTCCTTCTAAGGAGGAGCCGTCTAAATGGTTAGGCCCGCGTTTCCATAGACAAGGATGAGATCATTTGCTCTGCCGTCACTAGTGCGTATAAAACGTATCCTTAATCTTATGAAAGAAATATCGTAGGAATGAAAATACCCATTTCATATATCCCCTATAAAGCACAGTTATTTCCAGAGCATGCAACGGCTGGTCAGGCATAGAAGGCCTATGCTTGCGGTAATATTAGCAGCGTTAGTTGCATTATCATCCACGTTAATGATGTTAATTACTATGGGACAACAGGAAGAAACACCTGTACAACAGGAAAAAAAATTGCAGGATGATAATCAATTAATTGCGAGAACCAATGCAAAGGGTAAAGCACATTTTGGACTAGGAATTCTTAATCCAATAGAGCATAAGATCTTGCCTGTACTCAATAGCGAAGATAACGCAACTAATGCTACTTTTACCACAGCCGCTGCGACTGGTATTGCAAATAGCAAAGCGAATGCTACTTTTACTACTGCACCTGCACCTGCACCTGCAACTAGTATTGGAAATGATAATGAAAACAATAACAA
>DAINRW010000347.1:0-1507 GCA_036741615.1 Nitrososphaera sp. | reverse complement strand
TATTGTTCTGAGTTCATTTTCGGGTATTGTCGGACAAATTCAGATAAGATGCCGAGAGAGCTACTTTCTTGGTCTGCTGCCAGACGAAAATTCCTTTAAAGCCATTATGTATATACATATAACGCCTATGGAAAAGCTAGACGATAAGAACTCATCTCAACCATCATTATACTTCTCAAAGGCTTTAGAGGGTGTAAGTCAATTTCCTCTAATGCAGGCTCTTGGAGGTCGAAGGTCCCGAAGGTTTTGCATGGGAGCAGAAATACCTGATGGTCCACTGGCTTTCAAATCTAATCAGAAACCTCTTCCACTTACAGAAGTGGAGCAAATGCTTCTACTGACTTCAATGTCAGGTTCAACTGGTTGGCATTACACAATCAGCTATGACGTAGCTACGCGACCCCAGCTTCCATCTTTTAGTGCTGGTCCTGCTGGCAGAACTTTTCCATCTGCTGCTGGTTTTCACATATCTGACCTTTTCTTTACAGACGATAATGGGACCTACTACTTTCCCACACGTGACTTCCACCCTCCATCAGAGAATTATAGCGGAAAGCGAGAGCAATTAGAAAACTTTCTTGAAGCTCATAAGAAAAGGATACGAAAGCTATCTGACAAGAGATTGTATATCCCAAAAGAGACTCCCTATATGGACCCCCATAATACGTGGATTGCAAATCATGAAGGTTCTACACTTGTTCTTCCAGTTGCAGATTTAGCTCAACATATGCTTGGCGGTATTTGGTATTATGCTCTTGACGGGAGGGTCATATATGACGATATAGCCAAAAAGCCAATTCCAGGATTAGAAAAATTTCCAAATGTCGTACCCGACCCAAACAAAATAGTCCCTCTTTCATTCCTCGAGACAATGGCAGTGGCTGAATGCTCAGCAGAGATTTCGATGTCATGCTATGCAGGAGCATTAATGCTCCAAGCTATGGGACTTGGCAGCTGGACATTTGATGGAATGGATTGGATGGTCGTGCTTGGCGCAAGTGGAGACCCAAAAATTCCAGGATTTGGATTCCGCTATGATACCAACGAACGATGGGCTGTGCCAAATATTACTGGTCTACCTGGAGTATTTGAGGCATACTGTCCTCCACACTATCGCAATATGAGCGAGGCAGTTGAAGCTCTTGCAAAGAGAAAATATGGTGAGGGAGGCGTATACAATGAAGGAACACCGGGCGCTTGGAAGGATAGCTCAAATGTAAGAAAAAGTGCTCATCATGCATCACAGGAATTCAAAGATTGTATAGCACTACAGGGTCAGTACGTATATGATACTTATGGTAAATTCCCTGCTACTGTCCCAAGCATCTTTGCGTTCATGTATTTGCAAGCGCATCACTTAGACCTGAGCTTTTACGACCATTATTTCAAACCAGGAGCTTACCTAACTACACATGCAGAACATATGAAAAATTGGCATTGAGTACATAAAGAAGCGGCAGACGTCTCTATGAGGCACTCATCATTATAACAAGAGAAGGTTGAGCTG
>DAINRW010000346.1:0-1507 GCA_036741615.1 Nitrososphaera sp. | reverse complement strand
AAGTCAATCATGTGATCAGCGTCGTCATATCGATCTTTAATCACACCTTCTGCCAGCTCAAACGTCTTTGAATGCTTCTGGTATTCAAGGCTAAAGCCCAAAGTCATTGGGCGAGTATAATCAGGCTCTGCGAAAGCCAAATCTACATCTAACTCTTTAGACAAAAAGTTGGCCTGCTCCCTACCGATATTCTTGCGAATCTGGTATATGCTTTTGCCATTGACCGTCGCTACCACATTTGACTCTCTTATGAACTCAAAAGGATCCATCATCAACCTTACCCCAGACTCATTTGTGAGGACTTCAAGCTCACCACTTTTATCGATCTTCAACAATTGGCCGGGCTTGATGTCTGCAAATTCCATGTTGACAAGAGAAGTTCTAAGGGAGTTTTCAGATGCTACGATAGTTAGAGTCTTTTCGCGATTGGTTGCACTTACAAGAGGCTTGAATCCAGTGCTGTCTCGATATATGTAAATCTCGTCGCCTACCTTGATCATCAGGTTCCCCCTAAGGTGCCGATCTAGAAATTCGGCCGCCCGCTCAGGTCTTTTCCCAAAGAGTAAGAGTTGAGTGAAAATATGATAGATCTTGAAAAGTGAATCAGAGTCCCTTGCAGAACCAATATAGGGATGCAGATGTAGTTTTTCAGTATCTACAAAGAAGCCATCAAATGCAACCCAGATGGTGTTCATACTGGGAAAGGGAGGGGGCCTCTTCGAAAGATAGCCAATGCCATTATTTCCACGAAGCTTTTGCTTTTGTGCAATGCGCAGGATTATTTCGTCCGCAGGAAGAGATCCTTCTGCACCAGCTGCAGCTTCGCCTACAATCATTTTCCAGTATGCCTTGCCTCTGTGTTGCAACCTCCTCATTGAATGAACAAGGTAGTAAATGATATTGTCCTGGGTATTTGAGCCGTAGCCATAGATAGCAACAATGCCAGCCAACTGCCCTCATTTTCCCTTAATGAAGTTTGGATAAAAGTCTTGTTAGTTGCCCCGCAAAGCAAACAATTGCTTCTGTTTTTCATACCTTGAAATATAGTCTTCAAGCTTCAAGGTAAGCCCAATGCTGTCCAAGCCTTCAAGTAACAATTTCTTGTGGAAGTTGTCTATCTCAAAATGCATAGTGTGTAGACCAGCTGTAACTGACTGTTTTGCCAAATCAATCTCGATGGAAAGATCGTCGTCACTGAACAAATAGTCTACTTCATAACTGGGAAGCCGCACAGGCAGTACTCCGTTCTGAAGGCAATTGTTATAAAAGATATCTGCAAAAGATGGGGCAATTATCGCCTTAAACCCATAGTCAACTATTGCCCAGACTGCGTGCTCTCTTGAACTGCCACTACCAAAATTATCACGTGTGAGCAGAATTTGCCTATTAGAGTATTTTGGCTTGTTTAGCACAAAGTCAGCTCTTGGCTTGCCTCCCATATCAAAGCGCCAATCGTAAAACAGGTACTTGCCAAAGCCACTCCTATTAACTAGCTTCAAAAACTGCT
>DAINRW010000345.1:0-1508 GCA_036741615.1 Nitrososphaera sp. | reverse complement strand
GTCCTAATCACCCTAGTAGCAGGGTGGTATGCGTATCAGGAGCTTCAGAATCCTGCAATCACGCAGCAAAAACAATTAACCGCACTGGGATGCACACCAACCAATTATGACTCTCAGGGCTCGCCAACAGCGTGGTCTTGTCCTGGCAATTAAAAGCCAAATTACTTGAAGGAAGTTGCATCAGGTCTGACAGCTGCCACTGCCGCCTCGCTCTATCTAGTTATTTGGAAGGATAGAATAATCGTTGCTCCATTATCTAACACATGAAAAAAACTTTAGTCAATATAATGAATCATATACATAAGATAATGAACACGCGAGTCGGTTCTATAGTGAGAAAAAGCAGTGTTACCAAACACTACAATAAAGTAAAAGAAGACACAATTAATTTACATTCATTATAGTTTGTATGAATGTATCATGATTTTTTCTTATCTTTCATTACGGCCTTATTTTATACCATGTTGCTAGGCAGATGAGCAAGTCGCATGAAATACAGAAGTAGAATTGACATAATAAGCCAAATTCTAGATGTCGCAAATGGTGGCGGCGCTACAAGAGGCAGGATGGTATACAAGGCTTCTCTTAACTATGACCAATTGAAAGAGTGCCTGACTGCACTAATTGAAAATGACTTACTTCTCCACGACAGAAATACTCAGACGTTCAAGACCACTGGAAAAGGTCTTAGGTTCCTTTATGTATACAATGAGATATGCGAGATGATAAAGGAAGAGCAACAATCACAACAAGAAATGTGGATATATAGACAAAAGATTACAGCCTAGGCACAACTCATTATGAATAATAATTAGAAGACCAGTCCATGACATTATGACCTTTTAGTCATAATGTCAAATCCTTACAAAAAATAAGAAGATACGAAATATAGAAGTAAAATCGAAGTAATGGGTCAAATTCTGCAAGTTGCAAATGGCAGCAGCAATGCCACAAAGACTAAGATATAATGTATCAGGCTTTTTTGAGCTATAATCAGTTAGAGGAGCACTTATTGTTTCTTATGGAAAGGAGCTTACTTCACTATGATGGAAATACTCGAACCTTTAGAACCACTGAAAAGAGTCTACGATTTCTTGAAATATACAATCACATAGTGGAGATGATAAAGTATTAGTACAAAAGCAAGAACCAGTGGGTGGAAGATGACAAATAAAGAATATGATGTAATTCCAAGGAATTAGCGAGTTCTGTTTATTGATGTCACGTCAATATCTGATTATAATAATTCGTTTTATTATGAGGAGTTTACTGTGATATCGTCACCGCTGCTCAAAGTCCTCCTATAGGGTTCTAAATCTGTATTATATGAGCCTCCTTCCTCATCATCTTCCTCTTCTTCATCAATTTCTCCTTCTGTCACTTCTATCATCCCAGAGTCTACAATCTCTACATGGCTGCTGGGGCCAGAGCCTCCCTGAGATATTATAGCATTGTCGAAGTGTTGTCCTCTGATAATAAAGCTGGAACCTCCTGTTAACTGATATTCG
>DAINRW010000344.1:0-1517 GCA_036741615.1 Nitrososphaera sp. | reverse complement strand
TTGAAGAACCAGAAACAGAAGAAGACCTAGAATCAACAACTGCGATACAGAACCAAACACAAGATAACCAGACCGATACAGGCCAAGGAGAACCAACAGTTCAGCTAGATGAAACAAGTGCACAACCAGGGTCGCCGCTACCAATCAGTGGTGCGGGCTTCCAGCCAAACACCCCAATCCAGATACTCATAAACAACGTCCAAATAACAAACGTAATAACAAATGTAGAAGGATCATTCAACACCGTAGTCATAGTGCCGACCACTGTGGTTGCAGGCAGCGCCCAGGTGGTCGTCAGAACTGAGCAGACCAATATCATCCAAAATGTCAATATAATAGGATTGAATGGGACGACTGAAGGACCTTCAACACTTCGCTTAACTGCAGTATCTGCAACAGATGATGGGGAAGCTCTGCGCAACGCACCAGTCTCAATATTTGATGCAGGCAGCGGTGAGGTAATAGAACGCGGGAGAACTCCAATGGATTTAGAGCTTCAAGAGGGCACTTACTCTATATTTTACTCTGACTTTGGCCGATTTGAATTTGAATCTGCAGAGCCCGGGAGATGGGTAAATACGCCTGACGGGGGCTCTGGACTTATAACGATCAGAGAAGGGAGAAATACTACAGTTACTGCATTATATAGCGAACGACCAGCGCCTCCTCCTCCCTCTCCAAGGGTGACAGACAATTCACTTACACTTCGTACACAAGATATCCAAGGGAATCTAATACAAGGCATGTTTGTAACGATCTATGACGCAGAAGATGCAGAAAAAATAGAGCAGGGTTTCACAGAACTACGAGTCGATGATCTGCCACCAGGCACCTATCCTATATTCTTCGCAAACTTTGAAGATCTTGTATTCCTAAGCTCGTCCCCTGGAACATGGAGCCAGACTCCGTTTGGTGGAGTGGGTCTTGTGACTATACCAGATGATGGCGAAGACCATAATATTGTAGTGACAGCGCAGTTCAATAGAACCACAGTAGTTGAAGAGCAGTTCAACATACAGGCGCCACTAGATGTTGGGGGGAATATATTTACTATAACGTCGAATCAAACACGCCCTGAAGGACCGTTTGTATTGTCTGGAACATTTGCACTGAGAGTAAGCGACGAAGAGCCTGTTAGCGCAACTCTCTCTGCTTACTTCACGTCAGCAAGAGAAGATTCAAATGAAAATGTAGATCTAGAGACACAGAGGAGTAGAGATCACGATACCTTCCAGATAGTAGACCTAAAGCCAAGAGTGGCAAGACCCATTGGACCCGACAGTTATGTTATTTCTGGAACTGCCGACCTGCTGCTTAATGGCGACATATATTCCAATGATGAAAGAGTGCACATAATATTGAGAGGCGGCGAGGAGCTAACACCAACCAACATCGAAATTGACTTCCGTGGTGACCAACGCTATTCTGCAGCCAACAGGCTTGACACACTATATGGTGCCATAAGCTCTGGGTTCCAATAGTGCGTACAAAGATAGGCGGTGGTTTTTTAGACTTCT
>DAINRW010000343.1:0-1518 GCA_036741615.1 Nitrososphaera sp. | reverse complement strand
CTGATAGGTATTGACGACGACAACAAAAGACCTCAATGTCGCAGTTATTGTAAAATTAGAACCTGATTTCTCTGAGGGAAATGTCAGCTACAATGCAGATGGCACACTAAATCGGGCAGAGACAAAGAGCATACTTGGACCTCATAGTGCCATAGCGTCAAGTGCAGCATTTTATGCCAAAGTCAAATATGGTGCTCGAGTTGCAGTTGGAACCATGGGTCCTCCTATTGCGGAGAGCGCTCTACAGCAAGCGCAGCTGCTATGTGATGCTGACGAACTTCATCTATACAGCGACAGAATCTTTGCAGGTGCCGATACACTTGCTACGGCCGAAGTTCTGAAGGCTGGCATATCTAAGGTGGAAGGAGGCAAGGTAGACATCGTATTTTCTGGACACAGGGCATCTGATGGCGAGACCGGACAGACAGGACCTCAGACTGCCTGGAAGCTGGGTTATACTTTCCTTGGTAATGTAGTAGATTATGACGTTGATCTGCAGAGTCGACTTGTGAGGGCAAAGCGCCTGATCTCACTTCAAGGATTTTATGATATCATTGAAGAAGTCGAGGCGCCGCTTCCGGTTTTCATATCTATTGACCCATCCTACACGGCATTTTTCAAGACCGTGTCACAAAGGCTTGCGTTTGAAAAATACCAAAAAGAAGCAAGATTTCGGGCAGCAAACTACAAACAATTCCTGAAGGTTTTAAACACGCAGCAGCTAGGTATCGATTCTAGACTAGTTGGGTTGCCCGGCTCACCAACCATTGTTTACAAAGTTGAGCGCATACCAAAAGCAAAGGCTAGCAGAAAAGCCGAAGTTATTGATGGAGCTAACCGCGACCAAATTGCAAGAGTGGTATCCAACATGTATGAGGCACTTGGAGGCATGGTGATCAAATAATATGGTGTCATCATCAAAGTATCAACACCTCTATGTTGTCATAGAGCATGAAGATGGTATCCCCGTGCCTGTCAGCCTCGAGATGCTGGGGGAGGCCAGGAGACTCATGGATGGTTTTAATAAGAAATATTCCTCTGACGAGAAAGTGGTTGCAGTTGTCCTTGGACACAATGTTCGCAAGTTATGTGAAGACCTTATTTTTTATGGTGCTGATGCAGTAATCTGCGCAGATAGCCCTGAACTTCAATACCGGAGGAACCTTATCGACACCAAGGTCATAAGCCAGATAGCAAGGAGCAGAGAGCCGGTGGCGAAGTTTTCTAATGCTTCTGAATTTATAAAGCCGCGATACATGTTTTTTGCCGCAGACAGCATAGGGAGGCACATGTCCTCTACAGTTCTTGCGGAGCTTGAATCAGGGCTTGCGTCAGACATTAACAAACTTGTTATCGAGGACTTGGAAATAAAACATGAACATAAGACAAAGGGACAATCAATCAAATATGAAAAAACCCTTGAAATGTATAGACCGGATTTCTCTGGATTCCTTTGGACCACTATTCTTTGCCTTGATAACCGTAACCCTGCTAATGAGCGTGAATATCATCCGCAGG
>DAINRW010000342.1:0-1526 GCA_036741615.1 Nitrososphaera sp. | reverse complement strand
TGTATCATCCAATTATCTTGTGGATCCATAGTTCCAAGAGCTGCATTGATGCCACCGCGTGCAAGCACTGTATGCGGATCTCCTCTTCTATTTTTGCTAACAATGAGAACCTGCGAACCTGCATCATGCGCTTCTATTGCAGCACGCAAGCCTGCAGACCCTCCACCTATGATAAGGACATCACAAGAGCGATAAGCTATTTTGCAGCCATTTTTCTTATTTGCCATACATGATCATATTGCACAATTGAAGTACTTTATTGTTACCCGTATAGACATGGGTTGGCACTAGGAGCTGAAATGACCCGCATTTATTAATAGATAGATCTTAATTCAATATGCGTTATTGACAATTGAGGCTAGGCTACCCATGTATTAACAATAGCATAGGATGTAAGGCAACTTCAAGGTTCCAGCTCGCATCCTATTCTGAGAAAAGAATGTACGATGTCGTAAAAAATAATCTGAGGTGCCTGCAAAAGATCTTACAGTATAACCTGCAGCACGACCTTCTATTCTTTAGAATCACTTCTGACATTGTGCCCTTTGCCTCACATCCTATATGCGAGTTTAATTGGATTAAGGTTTTCAGAGAAGCGTTTGAGTCTATTGGGAATTTCGTTAAGAACAACAACATGCGAATATCCATGCATCCAGGTCAGTACGTCTTGCTAAATGCAAAGGATGAAAAAATACGCTTAAGAAGCATAGCTGAATTGACGTACCATTGTAGCGTTCTTGACTCATTAGGGCTAGATGAGTCTGCAAAAATACAGATTCATGTAGGAGGCGCTTATGGGGATAAGGTTCAGGCATTGACAAGATTCGTGAATGTCTATGAATTACTTGAGCCAAAGCTTAGGAGAAGGTTAGTAATAGAAAATGATGACCGTCTTTTTAGCCTCAAAGATTGTCTAGATATTCATGCACTAACTGGAATTCCAATTGTCTTTGATACATTTCATCACAGACTCCTGAATAATGGTGAGAGTTTGCCAGAAGCAATTCATAATACCAGTCGTACATGGGATAAAAAGCATGATGGAATATTGATGGTAGATTACAGCGACCAGGAAGGAGGAGAAAGGCTTGGTGTACATTCGTATGAGATCAACATTGAGTCATTTAGGCACTTTTTACAATGTCTTAACGAATTTGACTTTGACCTAATGCTAGAAATAAAAAACAAGGAGAAGAGTGCTCTACAAGCTAAGTCGATAATTGATTCTTTGTTTCAGAAAGATAGAGCCTACTGTGCATGATAAGAGTAAGGGCTATTGCTTTTATCTGACTAATCGTGTTGACGACTTTCATTAATGGTGATGCAAAAGTATAATGAATGCTATTTGCGAAACACTGACGTGGCTCTATGTGTATTTTGATAAATGGTCTTATAGCTCAGCGTATTGAACCTCCTTTAGATACAGGAATCTAACCCCGCTTGGATCCTGCCTCTAGTTACACTGGGTCTCAATTTTGAATCTCTTTTTGCTTCGTTAACGGTGCTGATCTTAGCAGATTTGCAGC
>DAINRW010000341.1:0-1531 GCA_036741615.1 Nitrososphaera sp. | reverse complement strand
AAGTACTGAACTTCTTATACATTTCATACGAGCCAAAGTATAGTTCTTCGCACTCGCCATGTGTCGGGCATATCTTACTCATAAAGACCTTACCTTCCCTTTCAAAGACTTCAGCATCCAGAATCATATTGCAGTCGGGACAGATGCTTTGTGTGAACCGAATTGTGCGTTTAGTGCTTACACTTTTGCTAGACATATTCGAAATTTGGATTAAGTCCATACTACTGCTACCTTTTGGAGACAATCTTCTCTTTGATATAAAGCTAACTTACTAATTCCTACGGTGATGAATAGGTTTATAATCTTGTAGGATTTCCGATTTCCGATAGTAGTATAAGCTCAGTTTGTAAAACTATAATAAATCTTGCTACCTTTTGAAAATGAGCACATCTTTTTTAGCTACGGGACATGGTAGTTGTTACCCAACAACACATACAGATTTAAAAAGCAAAAAATATACCTTAGTATCCATTCTTAGAGGAAGTGAGCATTAGCGACAGGTCAAGGAAGGCAATGGAAAACCTTGGCTTGACGGGTTATGAGATTCGTGTCTACCTTTCATTGCTTGAAACCGGTTCTATGACTGCCGCAGATATTTCAAGAAAATCAGGGGTTCCATATTCGAAGATCTATGAAGTCCTCAACAGCCTAGAAGAGAAGGGGTGGCTTGAGTCAGGGAGCTCTAGGCCGCAAAAGTTTTTCCCCAAATCACCCTCCACAGCTCTGGGAATCATGAGAACGCGTCATGAAAATAACTTTCGTGAGAGCCAAAGTACTATCGTGAACGAGTTAATGCCGATGTATACAAAAAGCGGCATGAAAGAGAGGCCTGAGATATGGGTCGCAAGAGGAGTCTATAATATAATTGCCAAAGTCAATGAAATAGTTCAGAACGTGCAGCAGGAACTGCTGGTCGCACTGCCCTTTGTTGCAGTGGACATAGCTAAGCCGCTTCAGCCAGAACTTCGGATCCTACATGACAAAGGAGCAGTCAAGATAAACATCCTTGCGCCAGCCAAGATAAGTCCTGACACGGTTAAGACACTATCAAGAGTGGCAGAGGTCAGGCTCAAGGATGGTCTTTTTGGAGGTGGCATAATAGGAGACGCAAAACATGTGGTAATACTGCTAGGAGAAGGCACAGGTGATAACGGCAGTTTTGAACCGATAGCCATATGGGCTGATCATGCAGGCCTTGCAGGCTTTGCAAAAGGTTATTTTCAATACCTGTGGGAAGACACAAACTCGGGACAAAGGAAACAAACTAAGTAAAAACGGCGTTATATACATGTAGATAAGATTAATACAGTTTGGGAGAACAGATTAACTACAGTGGAGTCTATAGTTGCGAGGAAAAAGCAACAGGTGTCCAGAGATGAAGAGTTGTATGTCGGTACAGCAGAGTCTGAGCACATTGAGATGTACCTAAAAGCAATATGGTATATCCGTGAAAGAGGCGAAGAAGTCAAGGTGAGCTCAATAGCAAAGCTTCTAAACGTCACTCAGCCATCTGTCGTTCAAATGCTCCGCA